>JAGTVF010000338.1 GCA_018224315.1 Desulfobacterales bacterium
ACTGGGAAAGCAGGGCCTGGTGGTTGATGATCACGCCCTTGGGCCGGGATTCGGTGCCGCTGGTATAGGTCATTTGACAGGGATCCTCGATGCGCAGAATCATGTCGGGCTCGGTCTCCGGGTATTTCTGATACCAGTTGTCAAACTCCAGAAATCTTTCATCCGGCGGGTTCTGTCCTGCGCCCTGGTTGGACCAGATAAGGGTTTTGACCGTGGGTATCTCCGGGAGCACGTCTTTGACCAGATCATAAAGGCTGTCTTCCACGATAAAAACCGTGCTTTCGCTGTGATTGATGCAGTACTGGATATCCGGGCCGCGCAGCAGGTAGTTGATGGCCAGGTACACGGCCCCGGCCTTGCAGCAGCCCAGCCATGTCAGTACGTGATGCAGGGTGTTGTGGGCCAGGATCGCCACCCGGTCGTATTTTTTCACACCCAGGTCCAGAAGGGCATTGGCGGTCTGGTTGCAGGCCGCTTCCAGTTCCGTGTAGGTCATTTCCCGGTCCTGGAAAATCAGGGCGGTTTTGTCCGGATGATGATAAGCACTTCTGCGGATCATGTCCGCAATAACCCAGCGGTTGACGCGGTTGTAGCGGTTTAGCAGAAATTCCACGTTTTTCCGGGTTAAGGCTTCAAACCGGGCTTTTTCGTCTTTTGTATCTGTCTGCATCAAAGACTCCTTGTTGATTTTTTATAAAACGGGACAAAGTACGGTCATGTGTGGTTTACGCATCAGTGGCTTGATTCCGGGCCATTTCTCTGAGTTTGTACTTCTGGATTTTGCCTGAGGCCGTGGTGGGAAATTCATTCACAAAATAGATATAGCGCGGGATTTTATGAAAGGAAATCCGGTCTTTGCAAAAGTTTCGGATTTCTTCGGCAGAGAGGCTGTTGCCGTTTTTCTGCCGGATAAAGGCGGCCACTTCCTCGCCGTATTTTTTATCTGCGATGCCAACGACCTGGACATCCTGGACCCCCGGATGGGTGTAGAGAAATTCCTCGATTTCCCGGGGATAAATGTTTTCCCCGCCACGGATGATCATGTCCTTTAACCGGCCCTGGATGATGCAGTTGCCGTGCTCGTCCATGCTGGCCAAATCTCCGGTGTGCAGCCATCCGTCCCGGTCAATGGCTTCTTTGGTTTTATCCGGCATTTTGTAATAGCCCTTCATGATGTGATAGCCCCGGCTGCAAAGCTCCCCGGTTTCTCCGGGCGGCAGGGTCTGACCGGTGACCGTGTCCACGATTTTGACCTCCACGTTGGGCAGGGCCCGGCCGACGGTCTCGGTGCAGACTTTCAGGGAATCATCGCGCCGGGTCTGGGTGATGCCCGGCGAGCTTTCGGTCTGGCCGTAGACAATGGTCATCTCCCTTGCCCCCATTTTTTCCATCACCCCTTTCATTACTTCTACCGGGCAGGTGGAGCCGGCCATGACACCGGTGCGCAGCTGAGCCGTGTCATATCCCCTGTTTTCCATGGCTTCGAGTTCAGCGATAAACATGGTCGGGACACCGTGTAATGCCGTACATTGCAAGGTTTCAATGGTTTCGAGCACCAGTTTCGGATCAAATCCGGTCACAGGCGCCATGGTGGCCCCGGAAACAGTGCAGCACATGGTGCCGATCACACAGCCGAAGCAGTGGAAAAAGGGGACGGGAATGCACAGGGTGTCATCTGGACCCAGGGCCATGATTTCGGCCATGCTCCGGGCGTTGCCGATCAGGTTGCGGTGGGTGAGCATCACGCCCTTGGGATAACCAGTGGTGCCGGAAGTGTATTGCATCATGATGACCTCATCGGGCTTCAGGCTTTGGGCCCGATGGTCGAGTTCGGCATCGGAGATGCCCGTGCCCAGTTCCAGCAAGTCATTCCAGCTGTGCATGCCGGGGATTTGATCCTTGCCCAGGTGCACGATATTTTTGAGAAACGGCAGTTTTTGGGTTTCAAGCCTGCCGGGTTCGCAATGGTCCACCTCCGGGCAGACCTGGCGCAGGATCCGCAGGTATTCATCAGGCTCGCGTGCCCCATGGGATAAAATCAGGGTGGTGCTGTCGGATTGCTCCAAAAGATATTCGAGTTCATAAGCCCGGAAGTTTGTGTTGACCGTGACCAGCACCGCCCCGGCCATGGCGCTGCCAAACTGGGTGTAGACCCACTCGGGCAAATTGTTGGCCCACACGGCGATATGATCGCCGCGTTTGACCCCAAGGGCCATCAGGCCCCTGGCCACCTGCCGGCAGATATCTCTGAATTCGGAAAAGCTGTTTTCAAATCCATACTCGTAGTAGGCAAGGGCTGTCTGGTCTTTGCGGTGTTTGGCATTGGCGTCTACAATGTCTCCGATGCGGGTCAGGGAAGCGGTGAATTCCATTGGTGACATAAGTCGGCGACCTCCTGAGATGCCCATTGAAGGTGGCAATTCTGATGACCGGTTTGCATTCCAAGCAATGAATGAAAATATAAACAATGTTTTAAGAAAAATAAAGGGCAAAAGTAACGCTTACGTTAAAATGCAGATGTCTTGGCGGTTATGCAAAAAGGATCAGGCTTGCCGCCATCACCGCCATGCCCGCGATAAGACCGTAGATGGACAGATGATGTTCCCCGTATTTTTCAGCTGACGGCAGCAGTTCGTCAATGGAGATAAACACCATGATTCCGGCCACAGAAGCAAAAAGCATTCCGTAGACCAGGTCATTGAAAAACGGCAGCAGGATCAGATACCCTGCAAGGGCGCCCACGGGCTCGGACAAACCTGAAAGAAACGACAGGGCAAAAGCTTTTTTTCTGCTTCCAGTGGCATAATAAACGGGCACGGAAACCGCAATGCCCTCGGGGATATTGTGGATGGCAATGGCAACGGCAATGCTCACGCCCAGGGTGGGATCACGCAGGGCCGTGGTAAACGTGGCCAGCCCCTCGGGAAAGTTGTGGATCCCGATGGCCAGGGCCGATAGCAGGCCCATGCGCAGCAGGGCGTTTTTTTCGCGCACGGCCGCCACTTCTTCGAGATCCTCCACGTTTCGGATTTCATGGGGGTTTTCAAATGAAGGCACAAGTTTGTCGATAACGGCAATGAGCAGAATGCCGGCAAAAAAGGCCAGAGTGGTCATCTGATAGCCGGCGGCTTCGCCCAGAATTTCGGCCAGGGACGCCCGGGCCTTGAAAAAGATTTCAATCATGGAAACATAGATCATCACCCCGGCGGAAAACCCCAGGGCCACGGAGAGAAACCGGGTATTGGTCTGTTTGGTAAAAAAGGCCAGGGCACTGCCCACACCCGTGGCCAGTCCGGCCAAAAGGGTCAGTCCGAATGCGAACAGGACGGGATCTTCAGGCATGAAGCGTTTTCCTTTCAGGGGTTGGCGATTGGCCGCGTGTTATAAGGGTCCAGCTTTTCGGAAAACATAACCCGGATGTGGCCATGATGCAAAAAATCAAGCATCTGCCACCTTTGTGCCATAAAAAGATCCGGAAAATCGGTTTGACATTTGGGTGTATGCCAATAATTTTTTGGAAATGAAGCATATTGCGCTGTGTTGGCACAGGCCGCAAATATGCATTTTTTTTAAAAGCGCGATTTTGGCAAATTACCTGCCAATCGGAACAGATGATGCAAAGGAGGAATTGCAAAAATGGCAAAAGATGACCCCAAACCCACGACAAACGATGCCGGCAACCCCGTTGCCAGCGATGAGTTTTCCCTGACTGTCGGCGCTGACGGGCCGATTCTCCACCAGGACCATTATCTCATGGAGCAGATGGCCAACTTCAACCGGGAGATGATTCCGGACCGCCAGCCCCATGCCAAGGGCTCCGGCGCTTTCGGCCACTTTGAGGTCACTCAGGACGTCAGCGCCTATACCAGGGCAAAGTTGTTTCAACCCGGCGCGAAAACCGACGTGCTGGCCCGGTTTTCTACTGTGGCCGGCGAGTCCGGCAGTCCTGACACCTGGCGGGACGTGCGCGGCTTTGCCCTGAAGTTTTATACCGAAGAGGGCAACTATGACATGGTGGGCAACAACACCCCGGTTTTCTTTGTGCGCGACCCGATGAAATTCCAGCATTTCATTCATTCGCAGAAGCGCCGGGCGGATTCCGGGCTGAGGGATCATGACATGCAGTGGGATTTTTGGACCCTGTCGCCTGAGACCGCCCACCAGGTCACCATCCTGATGAGCGACCGCGGGGTCCCCAAGAGCTACCGGCACATGAACGGCTACACGAGCCACACTTATATGTGGGTCAACGCCAAAGGCGAGCGTTTCTGGGTGAAATACCACTTCAAGACAGATCAGGGAATTGATTTTCTCACAGATGAGGAGGCCGACCGCATGGCCGGAACCGATCCGGATCTTCACCGGCGGGATTTGCATGAGGCCATCAAACGCGGCGATCATCCGAGCTGGACCCTCAAGGTCCAGATCATGCCGTTTAAGGATGCAGAAAACTACCGGTTTAATCCGTTTGATCTGACCAAGGTCTGGCCCCACAGCGATTACCCTCTCCACGAAGTGGGGCGACTGACGCTGAATCAAAATCCGTCCGATTTTCACACAGAAATTGAGCAGGCGGCATTTGAGCCCAACAGCTTTGTCCCCGGCATCGGCCCAAGCCCGGACAAGATGCTGCTGGCCCGCCTGACTTCCTATGCGGATGCCCACCGTGCGCGCCTGGGTGTCAATTATAAGCAGATTCCGGTCAACCGGCCCAAAAGTCCGGTCAACAGCTACAGCAAGGGCGGTCGGATGCGCTTTGATAATGTATCTGATCCGGTATACGCCCCCAACTCCAAGGGCGGTCCCCAGGCCGATCCCAAACGCTACCCGGAGGACGCTGTCTGGAGCGCCAGCGGTGATTTCGTTCGTGCGGCCTACACGCTTCGCAAGGACGATGACGATTTCAGTCAGCCCGGCACCCTTGTGCGTGAGGTCATGGATGATGCCCAGCGCGACCGGCTGGTGTCCAATGTGGTGGGACATCTCAAAAAAGGCGTGTCCGAACCGGTGCTGGAGCGGGCCCTGGATTACTGGAGAAATATTGACAAAGAAATTGGTGAGCGCATTGCCAAAGGCGTAAAACAGGGATAACCGCGCCTGGCCGGCCAGACGGAAAGGATAACCCAAACCCCGGTTTCGCAATGCATCAGGGACAATCCGAGCGGTTTTGTTTTGACTTTTGCGCGTTGGCTGTGTTTAAAAAGGCATGACAGCCCAAGCGTGTCCGTCAAAACTCATTACAGGAGGTTTTTTACGTGTCAACGATCCTGCCGACTGCCGAACAGTTTGAAAATATCAACGCTGTCTCTGATGACGGGGAGCTGGTGATGGTCAACATGCTGCGTTTCAAACCCGAAGGGGGAGAAGCGCAGTATGACAAGTATTCCCAGCTGATTTATCCGATTCTTACAAAAATCGGGGGCTGGGTGCTGTATTACGGCACTGGTGTGATGACCTTTATCGGTGATGATTACTGGGATGCGGTGCTGCTGGTGCAGTATCCGTCGCGCTCGGCATTCGTCCAAATGGTCACGGACCCGGAATACCTGGAGGCGGCCAAGTACAGAACCGAGGGGCTGATTGACTCCCGGCTCTATGTGACCCGGCCTCGCTGGATGGGTTAGGCTATGGCTGCGGCATCAAAAACAGGGCCGTGCTTGCATACATGCTGGTAGCCTTCGCTGTTGTCATGGGTTTTGACCGCACAGCCCATGCATACGCCCAGACCGCAAGCCATCAGCGTCTCAATGGAAAGTTCGCAGGCGATGTTTGCCGTTCGGGCGATTTTTCCAACAGCTGTAAGCATCCCGTGGGGGCCGCATGCATAGATCATGGCGGGATCAGCGGTTTTCAGCCAGGTTTCCAGGGGGGCGGTGACCAGCCCGTGGAAACCAAGGCTGCCGTCTTCTGTTGCGGTTTTTGTCCGAACCCCCATTTGTTCAAACCGATCCCTGCACAAAATATCGTTTTTGCTTTGCCCGCCTAAAAACACAGTGATCAGATCCGGATTCATTCCCGCCCGATTTAACTGCCAAACCAGAAAAACAAGCGGGGCCACACCGATGCCGCCGGCCACAACAGCTGCGGGCCTGGTGTGGGCAGCCACAGTAAACCCGTGGCCGAGCGGGCCCAGAAGATCTATGCGGCTGCCGGCGGGCTGCCGGCTCAGTTTTGATGTAAATCCACCCACCACCCGGTAAAGAATCTCGATTTCCGGGGTTCCATTGGGGCCGATGGTGACCTGGTGGATGGAAAAGGGCCGCCGCAGAAGTGGATCTTTTTGGTCCAAAAGTCTGAGGGTGACAAATTGTCCGGCTGCGGCATTGGCGTAATGGGTGCCGCATTGCGCCCGCATTCGGAAATAGCCCTCTGAAATCCTTTTATTCTCCGTTAGTGCAATGGTTTCCTGCACTACCCGGCTGCCGGTATTTTCATTCATATTGCGTCCTGTATTCTTCTTTTTTCAGACCAATGACGGCAGCCATGCGACCGGTTGTTTTTTCCCCCCGGTAGGAGAAAAACAGGCGGGGATTGCATCTGGTGCAGATATGGGAAAGTTCGATTTGCGATTCCCGGACCCCCGCGGCCCGGAGTTGATCCATGCTGATCTGCCAGAAATCAAACCGGTGCTGCGCGTCTTTGTATTTCCAGAATTTTTCCGGGATTTCGGTTTCATAGTGGACAAACTCGGCGCAGCACGGGCCCAGCGACGGGCCGATGCCGGCGACCAGATTGGCGGGGTCTGTGCCCAATTTTTGTTTCATGGCGTGGATGCACCGGCCGATAATATCGGCAATGCTTCCGCGCCAGCCCGAATGAATGGCGGCTGTGGTGCGGCAGACCGGATCATGGAGCAAAACGGCCTGGCAGTCTGCTGTGCGCACGGCCAGGCCGGCCCCGGCCAGACAGGAGATGGCCGCATCGGCTTCAGGCGGGTTTGCCACTGCTTCATGGAAATCCGCCGGGGAAGAAATCACCGATACAGCAGTGCCGTGGACCTGGCTGAGAAAAACCAGATCAGCGGCCCCTGTGCACCGGGCCGCCCGGCTGCGGTTTTCACGGGTGCTGTCTTCTGTGCTGAAATCCGTTTCTTCCGAAATCGGCGGTGATCCGTGGTCCAGGCGGGTAAAAATTGCGTGAAACACGTCCGGACAGGCGGAAAGATTTGAAAAACAGGCATATGTCAGGCCCTGGTGGCGCGTGAAAAACATGGGGTTTTCTTTGTGTGTTTAAGCCGGTGGATATGCCGCCGGCACGCGTTGGGCAACCGGGCAGAACCGGGTGCGCAGGTTGTCAATTACGGAAAAATCCAGTTCAGCGCAGACATGCGCCGGCATTTGCCCGGCATCGGCCAGAATGGCACCGTCCGGTGCGATGATCCGGGAATGGCCGTTGAACCCGGCGTCTGCATCCGCCGCGCACCTGTTGGCCGCCACCATAAAGATCTGGTTTTCAATGGCCCGGGCCATGAGCAGGGCATCCCAGTGATCAATGCGCACGGCCGGCCACTGGGCGCAGACCAAGATCATGCGCGCTCCGCCTGCGGCCAGGTGCACGCCCATTTCTGCAAACCGCAGATCATAGCAGATCATGCACCCTGCCGGGATTCCATGGCAGTCCAATACCACGCTTTGCCGGCCCGGGGCAAACCATTTGTCTTCATCCAGCAGGGGAAACAGATGGATCTTTCGGTAGGCCGCAGCAGTGCCATCGCTGCTGTTGATGACATACATGGTGTTGTAAACACACCCGTTTGCTTTCTCCGGAAGGGAGCCCGCAATGACCGCGCCGTACGCCTTGGCCAGACCGGCCAGAAAACCGGTAATCTCCGGGGTTTTTCGGGCATGATCCGCTATTTTTTCCCCGTCATAGCCGCAGGACCACAGCTCGGGCAGGACTACCAGCTGCGCTCCGGCTTTGCAGGCGTTTTCCGCGGCGGCCAGGCCGGTTTCAATATTTCTGTCCATATCGCCCGCAGCAATGTCAAACTGGCATACCGCAGCTTTAAGCCGGGTTTTGATTGGGTTTGCCGGGTCATGGATCATGGCTGAATTTCCCCTGTTTTCCGCAAGCTGTCGGTTTGACCTGTTTACAGGGCCCGGGCCAGGGTAAGCACACTGACCCCGGCGGCCCCGGCCCGGTACAAAGCTTTTGTGCATTCGTCTAAGGTTGCGCCGGTGGTCATCACGTCATCGACCAAAAGCATGCGGCGGCCCTTGCAAAATCCGGGCTCAGAGGCATCAAAAGCGCCTTGAATGTTTTTTTTCCTTGCCTTTCGGTCCAGGCCGGTCTGGGGACGGGTGTGGGCTTTGCGGCAGATGGCCCGGTCATGGCAAATAATTTCCCAGTTTTGCAAATGGCCGAATTCTGTTGCCATTTCGGGCCAGTGCCGGATCATCAGCAGCGCCTGGTTGTATCCCCGCTGCCGCATCCGTCTGGGGTGCAGGGGAACGGCCATGACCGCATCGATTTCCCCTGGATCAAAAGACCGGATAAATTCTTCATACAGCAGCCGCCCCAATGGCTTTGCCAGAGACGTGCGGCCGTTGTACTTATAGGAATGAATCAGCGAAAGTACGGCCCCGTCATAAACCAGTGCAGAGCGGGCTTTTAGAAAACCGCGTTTTTCCGTGATGCACCGGCCGCACATGTGATCCTGACCCTGCCGGCTTTTTTGCGGCCGGCCGCAGCAGGGGCATATGGGAGCGTCCACAATGGAGATATCAGCCAGGCATCC
>JAGTVF010000339.1 GCA_018224315.1 Desulfobacterales bacterium
CGGCGGTACTGCTCTTTGACCATTTTGCGATAAAGCGGCTTTTCACTGTGGTTTTCGCTTGTGATAATCCCCCATTGCCCCATTTTGTCAAGCCATTTTTCACTGATGACCGTGGCCTCGATAAAGGCCGAGCGGCCCGCGACCCCGCCGGAAACCAGCTGATCCGGCGGCCGGATGTATTCGGACAGAAGCATAAAGGCCAAGGGGGCAGGCTTGCACGACAACCGGGCACGGAACGGCGGCACCCAATTTTGCAGATAATGGCTTGCTTTTTAAACTTATTTCAGCGATACTAAACGTTTGAAATCATCTGTTAGCTTTGTTCTGGTTTTATCAAATTCAGTTGTGGACGCCCTGATGGAAAAAAGCGAAGAAGCCATTCTTGTTGCAGAAGACGTGCCGTCGTCGCGTCATACCCTGGTCAGCATGCTCAAAAAACAGGGTTTTACCAGAATTTTTGAGGCCGAAAACGGACAGCAGGCAATCGATATTCTGCGCAGCCAGGACATTGACCTTGTGCTGCTCGATATCATGATGCCGGAAATCGACGGTCTTGCGGTGCTCAAGGCCATGAAGGCCGAAACCGGCCTGCGCCTGGTGCCGGTGATCATGATCACAGCCATCGATGACATGGACAGCGCTGTGAAATGCATTGAAATGGGCGCCGAGGACTACCTCATCAAGCCGTTTAATCCGGTCATGCTCCGTGCGCGCATCACTTCAAGCCTGGAAAAAAAGCGGCTGCGCGAGATTGAAAAGGAATATCTGCGCATGTACGATTCCGCCACCGGCCTGCCCAACCGGCGGTATTTTGCCCAGCGGCTCACTGAACAGCTCTACCGCAGCCAACGGCACCCTTCCCTTTTTGCCGTACTGGCGGTGCGAATCGGCAAATACCCGGCCATCTTTGAAACCCTGGGCAGAAAAAGCGGGGATCGCTATATCCTGGAGCGTGCCGGCCAGCTCAAACAAATCCTGCCCGATGACGCGGTGATTGCCCGCACAGGAGAGCAGACCTTTGGGTTGATTCTCTTTGATCTGCCGTCCCCTGCAGAGGGCAATGGCACAGCCAAAACCATTTCCGAGACCCTGGCCAGTCCGGTCTACCTGGAAGGACGGGAATTTACGGGCAACATCCAGGTGGGCGTGGCCTACAACGACCCCCCTTATTCAAACGCTGAGACCATGCTCCGGGATGCGGGCCTGGCCGCCGGCCAGGTCGACACCCTTGGGGGTTTTAAGATCTTTGATGACACCATCCACCAGGCGGCCGTGCGCCGGCTGGAACTGGAACCGGCTCTGCGAAAGGCCCTGGAAAACAACCAGCTGATCATGCATTATCAACCCATTGTATCGCTTCAAAACGGCGGGATTGAGGGATATGAAGCGTTGGTGCGCTGGCAGCACCCGGAAAAAGGAGTGATCATGCCCGATGAATTCATCCGGATCGCCGAGGAGACCGGCCTGATCATCCCGCTTGGCTCATGGGTCATCAATGAAGTCTGCCGGCAAGCCGCCTGCTGGCAAAACGAGGAGGGCAGGGACAACCATCTGACCATCAGCGTCAATGTCTCAGCCCATCAGTTTACCCAGCCGGCATTTCTTTCGGTGATCCAGTCCGCGCTTCAAAAATCCGGGATCCACAGCAGCTGCATCAGCCTGGAGCTCACCGAAACCGCCCTGATCGAAAACAGCCAGCAGGTCACGGAAGTGCTCGATGAGCTTCGCCGGATCAAGGTCCGCACTTCCCTGGATGATTTCGGCACCGGCTATTGCTCCCTGAACTACCTGCACCGGTATCCGTTTGACACCTTAAAAATTGATCAGTGCTTTATCCGCCACATTGACTCCAACCGGCGCAACCAGGCCATTGTCAGCAGCACCATTGAACTGGCCCACCGCCTGGGCATGCAGGTGGTGGCCGAAGGCATTGAAACCGAGGCGGAAGTCGAAACCCTCCGGCAGTTAAACTGCGAATACGGCCAGGGCTGGTTTTATGGTCAGCCCGCGCTTTCGTGATCCGCCCGGCCAACAGATGAAAGTTTCACCCCGGTTGCCACCGCGGAAATCAGGCCGGCAATGAGCACCGGAAACAGCAGCATGGCATGAGACACCAGGGAAAACCCGGCGGCCGCATCCTTTTGCACCCCGAAAAGCGCCAGGCCAAAAACGCTGCCCGCCTCCCAGATTCCCCAGAACCCCGGAACAGACGGCAGGACAATAAAAAAGCACACAATGATAAACACGGCCATTGTCTGGGAAAACGCCAGTTCCACGGCCGGAAAGGCAAATGTGGCCAAATGCAGGGCAAAGGCCTGCAGCAGCCAGATCATCAGGGAATAGCCAAGGCAGAGCACCAGATGCAGGGGCCGCCGGATCATGGACAGTCCGGCGCCCACATGATCAATCATGGCCGCAATGGGACGGCTGATTTTTTCTTCCAGCTTGCTGGCCGCAGACGGGCGTTTTGCAAAAACACGGCCTGGTGCGGCCAGGACAAACGATTTGAAAAAGCGCTGAACCACTGGCACGCTGATTGCCGCCAGGGCCACTGTGATGCCGACGCACACCCGGCTTACATTGTGGGCAATGTTTTCCAGGACCTGCCGGTCCAGCTGCCAGGAACGAAAGTGAATCTCCAGGTCCGGATCAATATGCACAAATGCCATGACCCAGGCAAACAACGCCACCAGGATGATCATGTCAAACATCCGTTCCGCGATCACCGTGGTGATGCCCAGGGTGAAGGGCACGTTGTTTTGCTTTTTGATGATGGCCGGCCGGGCCAGTTCCCCGATGCGGCCGGGCAGCACCGTGTTGATCATAAAGGCAATCATCAGCGGATGATATACGGCAACAAAGGGCAATTTCCGGGAGGTGCCCAGAATCAGCTGCCATCTGACAGCCCGCACCGCAAAGGAAAACAGGCCCACAGCCGCTCCGGCGGCCACCCAGCCGTAATGGAGTCCGGTCATGCTTTGGATCAGGTTTTCAAGGGGGACATTTTTAAAAGCAAAATAAAAACCCAGCACCGACAATAACACGCCGGCAGCCAGGGAAATCCACATATTGCGCTTCATCGCAGCTCCAAAACGGTTTGTTGCAAAAGCGTTCAACATCCATTAATGCAACGAATATAGCGTTTTTTTCCCGCAGGTGCAAAAAATTCACCCTGCCCGCCCTTGACATCCCGGATGAATTTTATATGCTTTTTGCCTTGCATGACCTGCATTCAAAAACTTTTCCAACACCGGAATTTCTGAAAAAGGAACCCATCATGGCCGACAGCCGGGACAAGGATTACGAAAAACAGCTTTCACAGCTGCGCCAAAACATTGACCAAACCGATGAAGAAATCATTTCCCTGCTTGCCCGGCGGCAGAAGCAGGTGGATCAGATCGTTGAAATCAAAAAAAAACACCACCTGCCCGTCTATCACCCGGCCCGGGAGGAGGACCTGATTTCCGGGCGCCGGAATCTGGCGCGAAAAGCCGGGCTGGATCCGGATTTTGTGGAAGAAATGTTTAGGTCCGTGCTGCGCCGCTCCAGAAAGGAGCAAAGCGGGCAGATGCGCAAAAAAGGACTGCGGCCGGGGGCGGTGGTGCTGATTGTGGGCGGATACGGGGAGATGGGACGATATTTTGAGGCCTGTTTTTCGGCGGCCGGCTATGAGGTGCGCCTCATGGGCCGGCAGGACTGGGACCGGGCAAGCCAATTGTGCAGGGACGCGGACCTGGCTGTTGTTTCCGTGCCCATTGAAAAAACCGTAGACACCATCAATGCCCTTGCCCCGCATCTGCCGTCAAATGCCGTGCTCACAGACCTGACCAGTGTAAAACAAACACCCACCCGGGCCATGACAGCCGCCCACAAGGGCCCGGTCATGGGCCTGCACCCCTTGTTCGGCCCCACCACCTCATCTCTGGACAAGCAGATCATCGTGGCCTGCCCGGGCCGGGACCAGCAGGCCTGCCAGTGGGTCATTGACCAGTTCACCGCCTGGGGGGCGGTCATTGTGCAGTCATCGCCTGAAGAACATGATGAGATCATGGCGGTGGTCCAGTCCCTGCGGCATTTTGCCACATTTGCCTTCGGCCAGTTCATGGCCCGCAAGCAGGTGCCAGTGGCCCGAACCCTGGAGTTTTCCAGTCCCATCTACCGCCTGGAGCTCGCAATGGTGGGCCGCCTGTTTGCCCAGGACGCAGCCATGTACGCGGAAATCATCTTTGCCTCGCCACAGCGCCGGAAGCTTTTGAAAGCCTATATCCAAAACATCAATGACAACCTGGAGATGGTGGAAAAAGGCGACAAGGACCGCTTTATCCAGGAGTTTAACCAAATCGCCGAGTGGTTCGGCCCGTTTGGCGAACAGGCCATCCGGGAAAGTTCCTATCTCATCGACAAGCTCATTGAACGATTTTAGAACCCGTTGTGGGGTTATGACGCTTTTTTCTTCTCCGGAGCGATGCGCACGATTCTCACTGGGCCCTTGACCATGGCAATGGCATTTTCCGGGCAAAACGCAGCACATACCCCGCATCCGATGCACAGTTCCTGATTTCTCTGCGCCTTGCCGTCGTCTCCCAGGTACGCGGCATAGGTGTGGCACTCATCCACGCACGTGCCGCATCCCACGCACAGTTCCGGATCAATGACAGCCAGAAAATTGGTGGCATTGGAAATCGGAGCAATCATGTTTTCCACGGAGTTGCCGCAACAGCACCGGCAGCAGTTGCACACGCTGGTCTCATCCTTGCTGATATCAAAATTGGGATGATAGGCTTTGTGCACCAGGCCGTCGGCTTCCGCCTTTTTGAGTATTTCCCGGGCCTCCTGCTTTGCAATCATCCGGGAAAATCCCTGCTCGCTGGTGTAACGGGCGGATTTGCCGAATGTAAAACAGGTCTCGCGCAAATCGGTCTGCTTGCAGGGCTGACCGCTCAAATCCTTGTGATGCCGGCAGAAACAGTAGCCAAGGGCAATTTCGTCGAATTTTTCAATCAGCTCTTGCACTTGCTGGGCGGGCAGGATCCGGTCAGCGGATTCGTCCACGGATTCGTCCACCACAATTTTAATGGGTTGGCCCGTGGATTTGTTCTCGGCCATGGGCACGGTGCGATCCACCGGCGGGGCCTGCATGAGCTGGGGCATGAGACTGTCATAGTTGCTCTGAACGATCTCTTCGAGCTCTTCAAACAGCTGGTCAAACAGGGCGCTGATCTGCCGGTTGCGCTCGTTGTGCTCGATTTTGCCCATAAACATGTATTCAAAAGTGCCCACATTGAGCAGCGGCAGCAACCGATAGACCATGATCCCCTTGCGGTTGGGCTGATTGAAGATAACACCCCTGGAGGCCAGTTTGCTGGTCTTTTCCAGGATCTCGGCTTCGGAAAGCCCGGTGGTCTCCCTGAGCTGATCAAGCGTCTGTGACTTCTGATCCCTGAAAGCCAGGACAAAGTCCAGGTCGTCTTCGCCCAGAAAATATTTCAGCAGCTTGACAAGGGTGTCATTGACCGGTACCGGGGTGCCCCCGGCCGAAGAAATGACATGACCCGCCTGCTTGTATTTTTCGTCAATGTTGGCCTCTTGCGTCATAACCGATTGTTCTCCTTATTCATTGCGATAAATTTCATTGAGTTTGGCCGCGATTTGATCACAAACCGCCTCCTGGGCCATGCCGGCACAGGCGACGGTAATATCGGCATGTTTTTGATAAAGCCCCAGGCGCTCGGCATACAATTGTGCAAAGCTCTGCTCCGGGCGCTTGGCAATGCCCCGGCCGCTGAAATCCCCCACCCTTTTTTCCAGGGTGGCCAGATCCGCGTCCAGAAAAACAATGATGCCGTCTGATTTCAGATACGTCATGGCCGCATCACTGTAAACAGCGCTGCCGCCCGTGGCAATCACATGGTTTTTGACGTTCAGACCCAGAAGAAGGGATTCTTCGATTGCCCGAAGCGCGACATGGCCCTTTTGATCCACGATCTGCTGCAGGGTCTGATGTTCCGCCGTCTGGATCAGCACATC
>JAGTVF010000340.1 GCA_018224315.1 Desulfobacterales bacterium
CATACCGGACCCCGCCGGTAATCAGCAGTTCGGCCCCGATATCCCGCCAGTTTTTAAAATTCAGGGCTTCCATGGTAACGCCCTTTTCAGCCGGCTGTTCCAGAAACGCACCATGGTCGATGAGTTTGAAATAACCCGTATAGGCCAGGGCTTCGGCAAGCTGCCCGGCCGCCTCCCGGGCAAGCTGCGCTTCTTCCGGGGCCACCGACATGGACTGAAAAACCGGCACGGCGATGGGAACCTTTTGGGAAAACGGTTCGCTGATATTGATATAATCATAATCTGCGGCACTGGCCGGACAACTTGCAGCCAACACCAGTATCCATGCACATGCGCTCATCTTGAAAAAAACCCGAAACGATTTTTTCATGAAACCCCTTTTCTTGTTCATTCTTTTCAATCTGACGGCCGCAGCCGGCCAGCAGACTATTGCGCCAGACCGCTGGGGGTAAAACCCAGCACCAGATGATAATGGGAATAATTTTTGGGCAGGGGCGGCAGCGGATTGGCCTTCATCACGGTCTTATGTGCGGACTCATCCAGATAAGCATTGCCGGATCGTTTTTCATACCAGACATCAGCAATGGTGCCGTCAGGCAAGATCTTGATGACCAGCCGGGTTTCCAGCCCCTTGCCGCCTCCGGCCAGTTCCGGGGAAAACGCCCAGTTGCGCTTCATTTTCACTGCCACCTCCGCCTGATAGATCTCCATGGGACTGTAATCGTTGTTGCTGCCCGTCCCCGTGCCGTCACTGTCTGAATCCCCGCCCGAAACCCGGCCGCCGCCGGCAAGGTCCCCGACCTGTTTTTCCATTTGCGCAATCCTGTCCTGCAGGGATTTGGGCCGCTGCTCCCTGGACTTTTCCGAAACCCGCCGAACCGCATCTTCGATCACCTTACGGGAATCCAGGGTTTTTTTCTTCAGGGAGGCTTTCACAGCGGGCTCAGGCTCGACCAGGTCATAATCCGCCGCCACTTTTTTCCTCGCCCCGGTTTTTACCGGAATCGGTCTGGCTTCCGGCGTTTCTACCTCCCCGGAGGGCTCTGCGGCCCGGGCCTGCTCAGAAGGTTGGGCATCCGCCAAAGGCTCCGCATCCTGGCCCGAAGATGCATCTTCTGAAGAAGCCCCTCCCGGGGCCGCCGGAATCTCGGGATTAAAGCCCACCAGATCCACGTTGATCGTCTCTGATGGATTGATCCGCGGCGAAGCTTCCCCAAAAGGAGAAAACACAAGTGCTCCCAGCAACGCCAGATGAATAAACAGGGATACGCCAAAACAAGTGGCCCAGAAAAAAGACGGCAGATCCGGGCTGTATACGGGCGTGCTTTGGGAGGATGGGGGATTTCTACCGGACATGGTGAATTTACATCAATCCTGGTCGGTTTTTTGCGCATCGTCTGACTGTTGGGCAACCACCCCCAGCCGCTGCACCCCTGCGCTTTTGATTTCACTCATCACCAGGACGACCCGGCCGTAGGCTACGTTTTGATCCGCACGCAAAAACACCTCCGGAGAACTGCGGTTTTCAAAAATTTTTTCCAGTTTTTCCCCGAGATTCTCCAGGCCCACGGCCATATCGTTGATATGCACCTCACCCTCTTTGTCAACAACAACCACCAGGGGCTCCTGCTCGGTATCGAGCTGCTGAACCGTTCGGGTCTCGGGCAAAGAGACATCGATTCCCTGAACCATCATGGGGGCGGCCACCATGAAAATGATCAGCAGCACCAGCATCACATCCACAAACGGGGTGACGTTGATGTCGGATAGAAGCGAATCGTGGTTTTTCTGCTGCATCATCTTGCGGCCTCCCGGTAGGCCAGATAATCGCTTTCCACAATATTGACAAAATCTGAGGCAAAGCTTTCCATTTCCGATTCCAGGATTCGGATTTTCTGGGTAAAGTAATTATACCCGATCACTGCGGGAATGGCCACAGCCAGTCCCGCGGCCGTGGCCACCAGGGCCTCGGAGATGCCGGGCGCCACCGCGGCCAGGCTGGTGGCCCCCTGCTGGTAGGCAATGCCGTGAAACGAGTTCATAATGCCCCAGACCGTGCCGAAAAGGCCGATAAACGGCGAAATATTGCCGGCTGTGGCCAGAAACGGGACAAGCTGAATCAGCCGGAGGCTTTCCATGGTTACCGACCGATTCAGGCTCCGGCGAACGGTTTCCACGCCCATTGTTTTCCGGTCACCCGGCAAATCGCTGCTTTCTCCGGAAAAACCCGGTGCCCTGGCGATCCGGTTGAGCTTTTTGAGTTCCATGTAAGCGGTTCGAAACATCCGGGCAACCGGACTGGCCGGCATGTTCTTGGCCTGGGCAAAGGCATTGGAAAAATCCCGGGTTTTCCAGAAATAATCGATAAAGGCAGCCGACTGTTGATACGCCTTGCGCACCTGTACGTACTTGACCAAAATAATGGCCCAGGTGGCCACGGAAAACGCCAGCAGCAGCAGGATCACAAACTGCACCATGAGCCCGGCATTGAGCATCATGGCAACGATATTGAGTTTATCAGGACTCATGTAGGCCTCTTTTGTTCATGAAAATAAATTGATTCAATCCGATTTTCTCCCGTCATTATCCGAGTTTCTGCCCGGGTGTCAAGGATAATGAATGTTCAAGGTTCAAGGTTCAAGGTTCAAGGTTCAAGGGCCAAGGGCCAAGGTCAGGGACGCAACATGAGAAACATTGAACATTGAACATTGAACGTTGAACACGAAAACGCCTCCATGCAACTGGTGCATGAAGGCGTTTTGGTTGGTTATCAGTGCTATCAGCGATATCAGCGAAGGGGCTACATCATGCCGCCCATGCCGCCCATACCGCCCATGCCGCCCATGCCGGCGCCGCCCATGCCGCCGCCGCCGTCACCCTTTTCATCGGGGATCTCGGCGATCATGGCCTCGGTGGTCAGCATCAGGGAGGCAACGCTTGCCGCATTCTGCAGGGCAAAGCGCACCACCTTGGTGGGATCAATGACACCGGCCTTGATCAGGTCTTCGAAATCTCCGGTTTCGGCATTGTAGCCAAAGGAGCCTTTCTCCTTTTTGACCCGGTCGATGACAACTGAGCCTTCATGGCCGGCGTTGGTGGCAATCTGGCGCAGGGGCTCTTCCAGGGCCCGGGTCACCACCTGCACGCCCAGCTGCTTTTCCACATCCAGCTTGATTTTTTCCAGGGCCGCAACACAGCGCACCAGCGCCACGCCGCCGCCGGGGACAATGCCTTCTTCCACGGCCGCACGTGTTGCGTTTAATGCGTCTTCCACCCGGGCCTTCTTTTCCTTCATCTCGGTTTCAGTGGAGGCGCCCACGTTGATGACGGCAACACCGCCGACAAGCTTTGCCAGGCGCTCCTGGAGTTTTTCCCGGTCATAATCCGAAGTGGTGTCGTCAATCTGGGTCCGGAGCTGCTTGACGCGCTTTTCAATATCTTTCTTGGAACCGGCACCGTCGACAATGGTGGTATTGTCCTTGTCAATGGAAACGTGCTTGGCCCGGCCGAGATCATCCACGGTTATGCTTTCGAGCTTGATGCCCACATCCTCGGAAACCACCTGGCCGCCGGTGAGAATGGCAATGTCCTGGAGCATGGCCTTTCTGCGGTCGCCGAAACCCGGCGCCTTGACTGCGGCCACATTTAAGGTGCCGCGCAGCTTGTTGACCACCAGGGTGGCCAGGGCTTCGCCTTCCACGTCTTCTGCAATGATCAGAAGCGGCTTGCTCATTCTGGAGACCTGCTCGAGAATCGGCAGAAGATCCTTCATGCTGCCGATTTTCTTTTCGCTGATCAGGATATAGGCATCATCGAGATCAACGGTCATTTTTTCCGTGTCCGTGACAAAATAAGGAGAGGTATAACCCCGGTCAAACTGCATGCCCTCGACCACTTCCAGGGTGGTCTCCATGGACTTGGCTTCCTCGACGGTGATCACGCCTTCCTTGCCGACCTTTTCCATGGCTTCGGCAATGATGTTGCCGATGGTCTCGTCATTGTTTGCTGAAATGGTGCCGATCTGGGCAATTTCGCGCTGATCGTTGGCCGGATGGCTCAGGCTGGCCAGTTCCTTGGTGGCCGCTTCCACGGCTTTTTCAATGCCGCGCTTAATCGACATGGGATTGTTTCCGGCCGCCACGAGTTTCTGGCCCTCGGAATAAATGGAGCGGGCCAGCACGGTTGCTGTGGTGGTGCCGTCACCGGCCATGTCACTGGTCTTGGAAGCCACTTCCTTGACCATCTGGGCGCCCATGTTTTCAAACTTGTCCTCAAGTTCGATCTCCTTGGCCACGGTCACGCCGTCCTTGGTCACTGTGGGCGAACCCCAGGATTTTTCAATCACCACATTGCGGCCCCGGGGCCCCAGAGTTACAGTCACCGCGTCAGCGAGCTTGCACACACCGTTTAGCATCTTTTCACGGGCTTTATACCCGTACTTTATCTCTTTTGCCGTCATATTCTACTCCTCCAGTTTCTGTTAAATTCCTCTTGTCCACAATCACTTCAAAGACGCAGCGCTTACTTTTCAATAATGCCCAGGATATCGTCTTCCCGCATGACCAGGTGCTCTTCTTCGTCGATTTTCACTTCAGTGCCGGCATACTTGGCAAACAACACACGGTCGCCGGCTTTGACCTGAAGGGCGATGCGCTTGCCGTCATCACCCATTTTGCCGTCGCCCACGGCCACCACTTCGCCCTGGGCCGGTTTTTCCTTGGCACTGTCCGGAATAATAATGCCGCCTTTGGTTTTGGATTCTTCTTCCAGCCGTTTTACCAGAATACGATCATTTAACGGTTTGATCTTCATTGCCCACTTCTCCTTTTTGCTTCTGCCGATTAAAATTGGTTGGTTGATAAAAAAAATACCTAAAACTCAATAATTTCCGAATAATTCTCCCGTATTCCGCTGCTGCAAACAGTTGTTCAATCCGCTTTTGCGCCGCGGTGACATTTCACGGGATTTGTCCTGGCTTCAAATCCTTGCAGTGTCCTTAACTGAATCGCAAGGAGATGAAACCTGGTTTAATCGTCGCCTGCGCTGGTGCTGTTTTTCGGTTGTGCGTCGGCTGATGCTTCTTTTGGCGAAGAATCGTCTTTTTTGCCGGAAGATGATGAAGCGGCCCCGGCGCCTTTGGCATAATCAGTGGCATACCAGCCGGTACCCTTCAAATGAAATGTACACTGGGAAATCCGCTTATGTAACACACCCGAACAATCCGGGCATTGGGTAAGGGGACTGTCTGAGACCTTCTGCAGGGCTTCATGGACCCTGCCGCAGGTGCCGCATTCGTATTCGTAGATTGGCATCGCTGAAATTTCTCCTGTTTTCAGAATGATACCTCAATAATAAGGCCTGATTTACAATCGTTATCAATATAGTTCATAATTCCGGGTTGTCAAGACAAGGGGAAAATTTTTTTTTGCTGCCGGCCGCCGGTAAAAAACCTTCAGCTCATCTCAGTGGCGGTGAGCCAGTTTTCATAAAAGGCGAAAACCGGGCCCATGCCTTTTATTTTTCGGGGACTGAGAATTTCATGGGTGATGCGGTGCACCCGGGTCTCCTCGGCGCACTTGAGTTCATCAGGCACATGAAACTGCTGCTGGAAGCGCTTGAACCGGACCACGTGAACCAGTTCGTGACAGATCACGTAGAGCAGAAACGGGTATAATGCCATCTCGGTATGGTCTTTCAAACAAGCCAGGATGGAATGATCCTGGATGCAGACCTTGTAGAAGTCCTGTGCGCTGGTGATGAGCACAGCATTGTGTTTTTCCGCCCGGTAGCGAACAATCTGTGCGAAATGATCGGCCACGATCTCATGTTCTGCCAGATCCGCCCTGGTTTTGACATCATAGTTGAGCTGGCGCAGCTGCGTGGCGGACAGCTTGTAATGATCACTGACCAGATCTTCGGCCATGGCCACGGCCTGGCTGACCACCGCCATTTGCCCGGCATCAAATGCAGTCACGGATTGGGTAAAAGATATGGACATGGGATAAATTATATGTTATTTTTTCCGGATAAACAAGAACGCCATAAAAAATTTTTGGGCATTTTCAACAGAAAGGAGGTGGAATATTGGGCAGCGTGATCAAAAAACGCAGAAAAAAGATGCGAAAACACAAGCATCGCAAGCTGTTAGCACGAACAAGGCATCAGAGACGCAAAGGGAAATAGAACCATGATTTCGCTTCCGTTCGTGTTCATGTATAAAAAGCCGGGAAACGCCGGTTCTTGA
>JAGTVF010000341.1 GCA_018224315.1 Desulfobacterales bacterium
AGGAATCGAACCTTCAACCTACTGATTAAGAGTCAGTTGCTCTGCCTAGTTGAGCTAACGGCCCGGAAAATCAAAAACAACTCTATAGCTGTATTGCCGGAAGTTGTCAATGGATTTTTTATGGGTTTTGGGCTCGGGCCTTTATCTGCGGCGTTTTTCCCTGCGCTCCTGTTTCCAGGAGATCTTTTTTTTCTTGGCCTTGCCGGGTTTTTTGGGCTCGGGCGGGGCAGGGATGTCTCTGGGGGCAACCGTGTAGGTGCCGGCCCGGGCCTTTTGCCGGTATTGCTCGGCGCTGTCTTTGGTTTTTTCCTGGTTTGCGGCTTCGGCCATTTTGGGCATGGCCGGGCCTGTAAAGGTTTCAGGGGGGATGGTTTCAGCCAGATACAGGTGCTCGCCAAACCGGGTGAATTCAATTTCCCGGGCTGCGGTCTTTGTGGTGTGGATGGTGAGCACCACCGGCTGGTTGTCCTTTCGCCGGCCCAGCTTTTCTGCGGCCTGGGGGTCGGCTGTGCACACCACAGGGCTTTCTTTTGTGGCACGCAGGCCTTTTTCCCTGACCGCAGGGTAGGCTTTTTTGCGAATGGCGGTATACAGCAGCCTGGGCAAATCCGTGCAGGGCCGGGCGGCCGGGATCTGGTCCCGGTTTTTGGCCCGGATGCGGTTGTCTGTGATTTCCACGGGCGGATCCGGGTCCACGAGCAGAAGTTCATTGAAATGGCTGCGGCGGATGTGCCGCCACCCGTCGGTTTCCGAAAAGGCCTTGAGCAGTTCCTTGATGGTGACAAAGCCGTCCTTGTCCGGGATAAGTCCGAATTCGTCCGGATGGCGTTCCAGGATGTAGGCCAGGATTCGGGAAAAGGGCTGTAACTGCTGTTTGGGGGTCATGGCTTCATGGGGCAAAGATTGTTTGTAGAAAAGCGCGCAAATCCACTCCTGGTTGTTTTGCTGCGGGTGCTTGACCGGTATGCCGGTCTTTGTTATTGTTTGTACCTTTAAAAATGCAGCCGTGTCAACCGGATTTAAGCGGCTGCCGGCTATACAAAAGGGGGATAAATGAAATCAGATCCAAGATCCTATCGGTTGTTCCAGCGGGCACAGGAAGTGATCCCCGGCGGGGTTAACAGTCCGGTGCGCGCCGGAAAGGCCGTGGCCCAGGACCCGTTGTTTATTGAAAAAGGCGACGGCTGCCGGATTTATGACGTGGAGGGCAAAGAATATATCGATTATGTCTGTTCCTGGGGCCCGCTGATTCTCGGCCACCGGCACCCGGAGGTGATCAAGGCGGTCCAGGACGTGCTGGCCCGGGGGGTGAGCTTTGGCGCGCCCGTGGATCTGGAGGTGGAACTGGCGGAAATGATCGTGGAAGCCGTGGATTCCGTGGAAATGGTGCGCATGGTCAATTCCGGCACAGAAGCCACCATGAGCGCGGTGCGCGCGGCCCGGGCCCATACCGGCCGGGATTTGATCGTGAAATTTGACGGCTGCTACCACGGCCATGCCGATCATCTCCTGGTGGCCGCAGGCTCGGGCGTGGCCACCTTAAATATTCCGGGCAGCCCGGGCGTGCCGGATGCGGTTGTGGCCCATACCCTGTCTTTGCCCTACAATGACATTGGCGCCTTTGAAGCCCTGATGAAGGAAAAAGGCGATGAAATCGCGGCTGTGATTGTCGAGCCCGTGGCCGGCAACATGGGCATGGTGGGTCCGGAGCCGGGATTTCTGGAAGCCCTTCGCAGGGAAACCGAAAAATGCGGCACTGTTTTGATTTTTGATGAGGTCATGTGCGGATTCCGGGTGGCATGGGGCGGGGCCCAGCGGCTTTACGGGATCCATGCCGATCTGAGCTGTTTTGGCAAGATTGTGGGCGGCGGCATGCCCGTGGGCGCCTATGGTGGGAAAAAAGAGATCATGGAGCAGATCGCCCCCCAGGGGCCGGTTTACCAGGCCGGCACATTGTCGGGCAATCCCCTGGCCATGGCCGCGGGCATTGCTACCCTAAAGCAGCTCAAAAAACCCGGGTTTTACCAGGCCCTGGAGGAAAATGCCGCCCGGCTGGCCGAAGGCCTGGGCCGCATTGCCCAGCGGCTGGGCGAGGAGGTGACAATCAACCGGGTGGGCTCCATGATGGGCATGTTTTTTACCCCCGGGCCGGTGCGCAATTTCGAGGAGGCCAAAACCTCGGATACAGAGCGCTTTGCCGCCTATTACAGGGCCATGCTGGAAAAGGGCATTTACCTGGCGCCTTCCCAGTTTGAGGCGGTGTTTTTGTCGGCTGCCCATGAAACCGCTGATATCGATACCACCCTGGCGGCTGCAGAAGCCGTCCTGGCCGGGCTCTAGAAAGAGATGGCCTCTTGAAAAATCCACCCGGCATACCCCCGGGGGTAACCACGGTGCATTTGATTGCCGTTTGCGGCACCGGCATGGGAGCGCTGGCTGCGGCGTTAAAGGAAATGGGCCATGCGGTCACCGGCTCGGATGCCAACGTGTATCCGCCCATGAGCACTTTTCTGGCCGAACGCGGCATTGTGGTCAATCAGGGATTTTGCGCAACGCACCTGGAATATGGCCCGGATCTGGTCATTGTGGGCAATGCCGTGAAAAAGGACAACCCAGAGGCGGTATATGCCCTTGAAGCCGGGTTGCCCTATTGTTCCATGCCCCAGGCGGTCAATCATTTTCTGGCAGGCCACCGGCAGACCGTGGTGGTCTGCGGCACCCACGGCAAGACCACCACCGCATCCATGGCCGCATGGCTGCTGGCCTCTGCCGGCTGCGATCCCTCCTTTATGATCGGCGGCATTGTCAGCAATTTTTCCTCCAATTACAGGGTGGGAAACGGGCCTTACATGGTCATTGAAGGCGATGAGTATGACACGGCCTTTTTTGACAAGGGGGCCAAGCTTTTGCACTACCGGCCCGATGTTGTGATCTGGACCGGCGCGGAATTTGATCATGCGGATATTTTTGATGACATCGAACAGATCCGCTCCGTGTTTCGCGCTTATTTTTTACAAATGGGGCCGGAGCAGACACTTGTGGCCTACGGTGCGGATGCTGCAGCAGACCGGCTTTTGACCGGCCTGGGCTGCCGGGTGCAGACCTACGGCAGCCGGGCCGAAGACCACTGGCGCATTGAAGCAGAAAGTCCTGCGCCGGGAAAAAACGCTTTTTCCCTGTTTTGCCGGGAAAAACGGTTCGGCTGGTTTGAAATGGCCCCGGCCGGTGCCCATAACCGTTTGAATGCCGGGGCTGCCGCGGCTGCAGCAGCAAATCTGGGCCTGTCGACCGGACAGATATCTGCGGGACTGCAAACCTTTGCGGGAGTCCGGCGCCGTCAGGAGATCCGGGGGGTGGCCGGCGGCGTTACCGTGATTGACGATTTTGCCCATCATCCCACAGCTGTGCGCGAAACCATTGCCGCGATCCGCTCGGCCTATCCCCAACGCCGTCTGATTGCCGTGTTTGAACCCCGGACCAATACGAGCATGCGAAAAGTGTTTCAGCAGGTCTATCCGGATTGTTTTGACAACGCGGATTTGATCTGTATCCGCAAGGCCTCCCTTCTCCACAAGGTGCCCGAGGGCCAGCGGTTTTCATCTTTGCAGCTGGCAGCCGACCTCAGAGAAAGGGGGTTGAACGCCCATTGTTTTGACGATACCGGAAAAATCGTGGATTTTGTGGCCGATACGGCCGCAGCCGGGGATGTGGTGCTGGTAATGTCAAACGGCGGGTTTGACAATATTCATGAAAGGCTGCTTAAGGCCCTGAAACATCTGCCGGAACCGGGCCTGTAAAAGCGCCCGGCACCAGCAGATGCAGGGGGGCTATTCGGATTTCTGGTCCATTTCCTCATCGCGCAGGACCCGGCGCAGCACCTTGCCCACCGGAGAAACCGGAATGTCGTCTCTGAAATCAATAAATTTAGGCCGTTTGTAGCCGGCCATGTTCTGCTTGCAGAACTCCCGGATTTCCTGCTCAGTGACCTGCTCTCCGGGCTTGACCTGGATAAAGGCCTTGACCGCTTCGCCGCTTTTGTCGTCAGGAACGCCCACCACCGCCACCAGCTGCACCTTGGGATGCTGGTAAAGGATGTCTTCGACGTCCCTGGGATAGACGTTGAACCCGCCCACCAGGATCATGTCCTTTTTGCGGTCTGTGATCACAATAAAGCCGTTTTCATCGATATGGGCGATATCGCCGGTGAGAAAGTAGCGCCGGCCGTTGAGCTGCCGGAAAACAGCCTGGTTTTCCTCGGGTCGGTTCCAGTAGCCCTGCATGACCTGGGGGCCGGATACGGCCAGTTCGCCGTCTTCGCCCTGGGGCAGTTCGCTCTGGCCGGTTTCCAGGTCCATGATTTTAATGTCGGTGCCGGGCATCGGCAAGCCGATGCTGCCGATTTTGCGGGCCTCCCGGTCCGTGGGGTTGGAGGAGACCACGGGTGCGGTCTCGCTTAATCCATAGCCTTCAAATATCACCGCACCGGTTTTGGCCTCAAACTGCTTGCAGACTTCCGGGGGCAGGGGGGCGCCGCCGGAAAAACATCCCATAAGCGATGTGAGATCATATTTGTCAATATCCGGATGATTGGTAAAGGCCACAAATATGGTGGGCACCGCGGGCATGACAGTGGCCTTGTATTTCTGGACGACTTTTAACACTTCGGTAAAAGGCGGGTTGCCGGCCCGGGGGTCGGGCACGCAGATCATTTTGCTGCCCGATCCGGCTGCCGAGAGCATGCACACAGTCAGCCCGAAGCTGTGATACCATGGGAGCACTCCCAGGTAAGTGTGAAATCCCCCTTTACGCAGTTTTTCAGGCTTGCCGCCTTTTTCGTGCACCAGCCGCCCCCATTCCTCCAGGGCCTGAATGTCATAGTAGAAATTGACATGGGTCAGGGCCGCGCCCTTGGGCTTGCCCGTGGTGCCGCCGGTATAGATGATCAGG
>JAGTVF010000342.1 GCA_018224315.1 Desulfobacterales bacterium
CACATGCCGCCCACGGCCTGGGAGTTAAACGGCTGCATCACCAGGCCGGCTTCATCATTTTTGGCAATGATCTGTTTGGCTTCTTGCTTTTCAATGTAGCGGCCCATGCCGTTGTCCACGTAATAGGCCGCATGGGCACCAAACAGAAAACAGGTTTCCAGGGGCTTGTCACATGCCTGATCGATTTGGGCCGCCGAAGTCCGGCAGATGCACGGGGCCACGGCAATGGTTTTCTGATTGTCGACGATTTTCATGGCGTCTTCATAGGCGGCAATGGGCCATTCCGATACGATTTCCCGGTTGATGGGGATGGTGCGCATCACCGGGGTGGACCATTGCTGAAAAGTCTTGCCCAGGGCCTGCTGATAATAGGTTTCAAGCTCTTCTGCGAGCTTTCGGCTCACACGGTTTAGCTGAAACTCATAAATGCCCACCACAAAGGGCACGGCTGAATACCTGACCCGGTCGCCCTTTTTATGCCGGAACAACAGCCCCCGGGAAGCCATGTCCTCGAGATGGGCGGCGGTCTGGTCTTCGGGCAGTTCCAGGCGCTTGGCCACCCCTTGCGGGTCTTCGAGCATGGGGGTGAGCATCAGAAACATCCGGGCGTCTTCCTCGGTGAAAAGCCGCTTTAAAATACTGATTTCCACACCGTTTTGCGTGGCCGGAAAACCCGTTCCCAGATCGTCGAGCCACTGGCGCAATTTTTCGTATACTTCACTCATGGGGCCTCCTCAAAGATTCAATGTTCAACGTTCACCGTTGATGGCGGTTTCGCAGGGATGAAACCGCTTTTGGTTTAATGACCTTATTTTTGATCGCAAGGGTTGTCAACGAAAATAAAACGACCGTTCGTTATTTTGGAACAGCTTTTGATTCAACGCCGCCATGCGGTATTGGACAGACACAGGCTATGCCTGAAGGGCTTTCCAGTCCCAGACGGGTGCATCAAGATTTTCCGGGGTCGCCGGCCAGGGCCAGCCCAAAGGCAGGGGGGCGCAAAAGGTCATGCGCTGTTTTTGGGTGGGATGATCAAAGGACAGTTTTCGGGCAAACAGGACCAGCTGCTTTTGGGGCAGGGGTGCGGCTGCACCGTAGCGCAGATCCCCCAGCACGGGAAAGCCCCGGTGGGCGAACTGGACCCGGATCTGGTGATGGCGGCCGGTTTCCAGATCGATTTCAACAAGACTTTTCTGAGCCCCGGGAGTGCTGAGGATATCAAGACGGCGGTAGCGCAGCCGGGCCTGCCGGCTTGTGGATGAAGGCGATGCCAAGATCCGGCTGGTGGCCCCCCGGCGTTCCAGATGGTCGATGAACGCCCCGGCTGAATCGGGAACAATCCCCTGCACCACGGCCAGGTATTGCTTTTCCGGGCCGCTCGTGCGAAACTGCTCATTTAACCGGGCAGCGGCCTTGGAGGTGCGGGCAAAAACCACCACCCCGGCAACGGGCCGGTCCAGGCGATGGACCATCCCCAGAAACACGTTTCCGGGTTTTTCATACCGGACCTTGATATATTGCCGGGCCAGCTCCAGCAGGCAGGTATCGCCTGTGCGATCGCCTTGTATCAGCAGCCCGGATGGTTTATAGACCACCAGCAGATGATTGTCTTCGTAAAACACAGGCCATTTCGGCGTGTTGATCAAACCAGGGTCAATGTTCATGATTCAGGGTTCAAGGTTGATGGCAGATGATTGAAAAAATATGAATAACAACTCGTTTCAAAAAAAGCCGCAAAGCAAAGGCCCGGGTCCCGGGGACATGGACCGGATACTGCAAAGCTGCGGCATCGTGCTTGCCCCCGCCCGGCTCGACCTGTTATGGCAATACCACAACCGGCTCCGCCAGGCCAACCCGGAATTGAATCTCACCCGGATTCACCGGTTTGAAAACATGGTGATCAAGCTTTATGCCGACTCCATTCTGCCGGGCACCCTCATGGATCTGCCCTCGCCGCTTCTTGACCTTGGCACGGGCCCGGGCATGCCGGGAATCCCGCTGAAAATCGCTTTTCCGGACACAGAAATCGTGCTGGCCGAAACCCGGCAAAACCGGGTGGCGTTTCTGGAACAGACCATTTCCGAGCTGGGCCTATCCGGCATCCGGGTATACGGCCATGCCGTGACCCCGACATTTGAGCAGATGTTTGCCGGGGTCATCACCCGGGCGGTGGAGCACATGGACAAAACCCTCCACCGGATTCAGGGCTGCCTGGATACCGGAGGACTTGTGATTTTCATGAAAGGCCCGGGCTGCGCAGATGAAATCGCGACCGCACAGCAAACCTTTGAAAACGACTTTAAACTGCGGCAGGATACGGCCTACAGCATCGGCGACACCCCGAATCAAAGACGCCTGGTAATATTTGAACGCACAGACGCGCCCCCGGCCCGCCGCAGGCAGCAGGCTGCGGAAAAACACCGGATCCGGGACATGGAAAGCGCACAAAACCCCAAATACAAGGATCTGAAAAAACTGCTGAGCGCAAAGGGCATGAAAAAGCAAAACCAGGCCCTGGTCTCCGGGACAAAGCAGATCACAGATATTATCGCCCAATGCAGGGACAAATGCCTGGCCTGGATTTCATGGTCTGAAAACCAGGCACCCCCGGAAAATCTGCCCGGCCGTGCAGCCTGGTACCGGCTGGCCCCGGAACTGTTTGACACCATAGACGTCCTTGGCACCCGGGCGCCACTGCTGCTTGTGGAAATCCCCGGCATCTCCCCGTGGCAGCCCGGGGCCGGTCTGCCCTTGGGATGTACGCTTTTGGTGCCCTTCCAGGACCCGGAAAACGTGGGCGCGGTGATCCGGTCGGCGGTGGCTTTTGGCGCGGAAAATATCGTGCTGCTGGCAGAAGCCGCCCATCCCTTCCACCCCCGGGCCATCCGGGCTTCGGGGGGTACGGTGATGCACGCCAACCTCATGCAGGGTCCATCCATCGACGATCTGCCAGCAGATCTGCCCGTGGTGGCCCTCTCCGGAGACGGCACGCCCATCTCCGAATTTGCATTTCCCCGATCCTTTGTCCTGCTGCCGGGCATGGAAGGCCCGGGACTGCCCGAAGGGCTGGAGAAAAACGCGGTTTCCATTCCCATGAGCCCAAAGGTGGAATCGCTCAATGCCGCGGCCGCCACAGCCATTGCCCTTTACACCTGGTCGCAGACAAGGCGGATATAAATGTTTCCACCCGCCACCCGAAAACAGATGCAGGACATGGGCTGGGACCGCCTGGATGTGATCCTGGTCACCGGGGACGCTTATGTGGATGTACC
The DNA here is from genome assembly GCA_018224315.1 of Desulfobacterales bacterium. GTDB lineage: Bacteria > Desulfobacterota > Desulfobacteria > Desulfobacterales > Desulfosalsimonadaceae > Desulfosalsimonas. The sequence continues at coordinate 3,273 of JAGTVF010000342.1, forward strand.
GCACATGGGCGCTGCCGTTATTGCCAACGTGCTCATGGACGCGGGTTTCCGCACCGGGGTGATCACCCAGCCGGACATGGAAGATGGTGCTGATATTGCCCGCCTGGGCGAGCCGGAACTGTTCTGGGGCGTGACCGGCGGGTGCATGGACTCCATGGTGGCCAATTACACGGCTTCGGGCAAAAAACGCAAAAGCGACGATCTGACCGCGGGCGGGCAAAACACCCGGCGGCCCGACCGTGCGGTGATCGCTTACACCAACCTGATCCGCAGGCATTTTAAAAACACCCGGCCCATTGTGCTCGGCGGAATGGAGGCCAGCCTGCGCCGGATTTCCCATTATGATTTTAAAACCAACAAGGTGCGCAGAAGCATCTTGTTTGATGCCAAGGCCGATGTGCTGATCTACGGCATGGGGGAAAAAACCGTGCTGGAACTTGCCCGCCGCTTCCAAAACCGGCAGGACTTCACCGATCTGCGAGGCATCTGTTATGCCGCAGCCCAAAAGCCCGAAAAATTTCTTGAACTGCCCTCCCACGGCCGGGCCGCCGCAGACAAGGACGCCTTTACTGAAATGTTTGCCGGGTTTTACAAAAACACTGATCCTGTAAAGGCCCGCGGGCTCTGCCAACTCCAGGACACCCGCTACCTTGTGTGCAACCCCCCACAGCTGCCCCTGAGCCAGCAGGAGATAGACCGCATTCATGAACTCGGCTACAGGCGCCGGGCCCATCCCGTGCACGCGGATCAGGGAAATGTGCGGGCGCTTGACACCATCGCGTTTTCCATTATCTCCCATAGGGGTTGCTACGGAGAATGTCACTTCTGCGCCATTACAGCCCTTCAGGGAAAAACCGTGATCAGCCGCAGCCGGCCGTCCATCCTCAGAGAAGCCGAAAGCCTGGCCCGGCATCCGGATTTTAAGGGCGTGATTTCAGACGTGGGCGGGCCCACTGCCAACATGTATGGCATCGAGTGCAGGAAAAAGGCAACCCACGGAGCCTGCATCCGGAAAAGATGCCTGGGCGGCCGGGTCTGCCCGGAGCTGACCGTGGACCACGGCCCCCAGGTCCGGCTGTTAAAGGATTTGCGCAAAATTGCCGGCATCAAACACGTGTTTATCGGCTCAGGCATCCGCCATGACCTCATCCTTGCCGATTCGAAAAACGGCCAGGCCTATCTGGAGCAGATCATCTCCCATCATATTTCCGGCCAGCTCAAAATCGCCCCTGAACACAGCGAAAATCATCTGCTGGACCTTATGGGAAAGCCAAATATTGACGTCACCCGGCAGTTTATCCGCCGTTTTCGCAAAACCGCCCGCCGCCTGGACAAGAAATATTATCTCACCGGCTATTTCCTGGCCGCCTACCCGGGGTGCACGAAAAAGGATATGGAAGCGGTAAAAGACTTCTGCAGCCGGGAAATGGGCTTTGCCCCGGAACAGGTCCAGATCTTTACCCCGGTTCCGGCCACCGTGGCCACGCTCATGTACTGGACAAAAAAAACATGGCCCGGCAAAAACCCCCTTTTCGTGGAAACCGATCCCCGCCGCAAACAGGTCCAGAAACAGATCCTCACCCCGGCAGCCCGGGCCGCAAAACCCAAAAAGCCGCAATAAAAAGCCCTTGTCAACTCCCTTCTTGACAAACTTGGTGGTTTGGGTAAAACTTGGCTGAAAGCATGTAAGTAAGTTTTACTTTATTTTTGTCATTCACCTCTAACACCGGGCAAACATGGACATACAGGAACCTCCCAGGCAGGTGCCGGCCGGGCAGATCAAGATTGAAAACGCCCTTCGCACCCTGCTGGAACAAAAGGATTTCAATTCCATTACCACTGCGGAAATCGCCCGCACCTCGGGGGTCAACGAAGCGCTGATCTACCGCTATTTCAAGGACAAGCGGGGTCTTCTCCACGAGGTGCTGGCAAATGATCTCAGACGGTTTGTCCACCAGATCCGGATGGACATCGACCGCAGAAGCGGGGCGCTGGAAAAACTGCGTCTGATGATCCGGCTGCATTTCCAGTATTACGCGGAAAACCGGATATTTGCCAAAATCCTTTTGCTGGAGGTCCGAAACTACCCGGCCTATTACGAAAGCGAAACCTACAAAATCGTCCAGGATTACAGCAAGATGATCCTAAAAATCATTCAGACCGGTGTTCATAACGGGGAGATCAAACAACACATCAACCCCCACCCCCTCCGCCAGGCCATTTTGGGCGGAATCGAGCACATGTGCCTGCCGGGCGTCATTTTCGGCGGCCACATTCCAGCAGATCAGTATGCAGACGATTTGTTTGAAATCATTGCCAAAGGCATTGCAAACAAGCCTGCAAACGCATCAATTCATCACAAGGAGGCATGAAAATGGAAATTTCCGGAAACGCATTTATCGTCACCGGCGGGGCGTCCGGCCTGGGTGCGGCTACGGTGCGGGCCCTGGTGGCAAAAGGCGGAAGGGCTGCCATCTTTGATCTGGCCGATGACACCGGCACATCCCTGGCCCAAGAACTCGGGGATGCGGCCATCTACTGTCACACGGATGTGGCTGATGAAGCCTCGGCCCAAGATGCGGTTTCAAAGACCATTGCGGCCTTCGGTGCCGTCCACGGGGTAATCAACTGTGCGGGCATCGGCATTCCCGCAAAGGTGGTGGGCAAAAACGGGCCCATGGCCTTAGACAAGTTCACCAAAACCATCCAGGTCAACCTGGTGGGCACGTTTAACGTCACCCGCCTGGCCGCGGCCAAAATGACGGAAAACGCCCCCAACAGTGAAGGTGAGCGCGGCGTGGTAATCAACACCGCATCTGTGGCCGCATACGAAGGCCAGGTGGGCCAGGCCGCCTATTCGGCATCCAAGGCCGGCATCGTGGGCATGACCCTGCCCATGGCCCGGGAGTTTGCCGATCACGGCATCCGGGTGGTCACCATTGCCCCGGGCCTGTTTGAAACCCCCATGTTTGACGCCCTGCCGGAAAAAGCCCGGGAGTCGCTGGAAAAGCAGTTGCCTTTTCCGTCGCGCTTTGGCCGGCCGGCTGAATTTGCCCTGATGGTGGAATCCATCCTTGCCAATCCGGTGTTAAACGGCGAAACCATCCGCCTGGATTCGGCCATGCGCATGCAGGCCCGATAGCAGCCGTTTTTTATCCATCTCCGGAGGTTTTTCCATGAGAAAAGTCGCTGTTGTGGGCACCGGGCATACGGATTTTGCCGCGGAGTCGCCCAAAACCGAAATTGAAATGTTCTGCGAGGCTGCCACAGAGGCCATGGCCGAATGCGAAACCGGCCCGGAAAAAATCCAGGCCCTGTACTGCGGAAATGTGTTCGGCGATTTTGCCGAGGGCCAGGGCATGATCCAGTCCTATATCGCAAATGAACTGGGTATGCACAACATCCCGGCCACCCGGTTTGAAGGGGCCTGCGCGTCTGCTACCATAGCCATAAGGGATGCCTTCATGTGGGTGGCCTCTGGGTTTTACGACATCGTGCTGGTGGGCGGCACGGAAAAAGCCACGGCCATGGGCACGCCTCTTGCCACCCGGACGTTTGCCATGGGCACGGACGCCAAGTACGAGTTTGCCGCAGGCCTGACCTTTCCGGGGTTTTTCGCCCTGCTGGCCCACTTGTACGCCCACACCTACCAGGTCCCCATGGAGCGGCTGCGCGAGCAGATGTCGCTGGTTTCGGTCCAATCCCATTTTTACGGCACCAAAAACCCCCATGCCCAGTTCAAACACAAGGAAATCACCGTGGATCAGGTATCCAACGGATTCATGGTGGCCTCGCCCCTGCGCCTGCTTGACTGCTGCCCGTTTTCCGACGGGGCCGCGGCCCTGGTGCTGGCCTCGGAAGATGCGGCCAAAAAGCTGACCGACAAACCCGTTTTCATCACTGGCACAGGCCAAGCCTCCTCGCCCCGGCTAAGCGCCCAGGCCCCTTATCTGCCAAGGCTGAGGGCCCGGGAAATCTCGGCAAAGCAGGCCTATGACATGGCCGGCATCGGCCCGGCAGACATTGACATCTGCGAGCTGCACGATTGCTTCAGCATTGCCTCAATCATTGCCGCAGAAAACCTCGGGTTTGCCGAAAACGGCACCGCCGGGCAGCTCTGGGAAAAGGGAGAAACAAAAATCAACGGCCAAATCCCCATCAACGTATCCGGCGGGCTCAAGGCCAAGGGCCATCCCATCGGCGCCACGGGCGCCTCCCAGACCTGCGAGATCGTGCGCCAGCTGCGCGGGGACCTGGCAGACACGGGCCGGCAGGTGGACGGAGCCAAAACCGGGCTGGTCGACACCCTGGGCGGAGACGGCACCATTGCCAACCTGGTACTCCAGTCGGCCTGGTAGAAAAGACAAGACAAGGAGAAAGCCATGGAATACAAGCTTTCCTTCAGGCAATATCATAAAGGTCTGATCAAAAACAAACTCCTGGGCCTTTCCTGCCCCAGGTGCGGGGCCGTGACCTGTCCGCCCCAGATGAGCTGCCGCAGCTGCACCGCCTATGACCTGGAAATAACGGAGCTGTCAGGCAGGGGCAAAATCACCACGTTTACCACCATTGCCGTTGCCCCCGAAGGCCGGGAATCCGAGGCTCCCTATATCGTAGTGCTCGTGGAACTCGAAGAAGGGCCCTGGATCATGGGCAACCTCTATGACATGGACCCGTCCCGGGCGGATCTGAGCCTCATCGGCCGGCAGGTGGAGCTGGGCTGCCGGGTCTATCCCGGAGACCGGTATTCAGACGGGCCCATGGCAAGGCCGGCGTTTCGGTTTGTTTGAAAACGGACGGCTGAAAATATCTTTCCACGCCCCTGCATCGGTATTTTTGCAGGAAGGCAGCCCTGCGGCCGGGGCCGGTTTTTTCGCTCCTGATCGTTTTCGGGAGTTGTGCCCTTTACCCGCCGAATGCCGGCTCGGGGATATCCACCACGGCCCGGCAGTTTCGCTGCAGGGACTTGATCCGGCCGGCGGTCACAGGCAGGATGGATTCAATGTAATAGGCTGCCGACTGGATCTGGCCTTCATAAAAGGCGGCATTCTTGTTCTTTTTGATCTTTTCGGCCCGGGCATCCCCTTCGGCCCCGCCGGTGATCTCCCCGAGTTTCGGTTCGGCCACAACAGCCCGCCACAACAGCATCCATGCCATGATGGTGTCTCCCACAACATCGAGAAACGGCATGGCCTGGCCAAATGCCACCTTGAAATCCGATGACGTGCCGGTCTTGCCCATGTGCATGGCCGCATTGCCCAGATCATTGACCGCGGCTTCCATGTCCTTTGCCAGGCTTTCCAGGGCCGGGATTTCCCGGGCCGCAGCCGTGGTTTTCTGCATCTCCCCCAGCAGGCTCATAAACACCGCGCCCTTTTTCATGCCCAGCTTGCGGCCCAGCAGATCCATGGCCTGGATGCCGTTGGTGCCCTCGTAGATGGAATTGATCTTGGAATCGCGCAGCAGCCGCTCAATGGGATAATCCTCGGTATAGCCATAGCCGCCGTAGCACTGCATGGCCTGGACCGTGGCCTCAAAACCCCGGTCCGTGCAGTAGGATTTGATCACCGGGGTCAAAAGATCCACCAAGTCCTGGCATGCCTGTTTTTCCTCCTGGTTTTGGGCGCACTCGATTTTGTCAAAAAGATGGGCCACGTAATAGACAAAGCTGCGCATTCCCTCAGTGTGGGTTTTCATCCACATGAGCATGCGCCGCACGTCCGGATGCCGAATAATGGGAACCTGTGGAGCTTCCTTATTCTGTAGCTGCTCGATGTCCCGGCCCTGCAGGCGCTGGCGGGCATAGTCCAGGGCGTAGAGATAGGCGCAGGAAGCGTTAAACAGCCCCAGGGCGCCCACGCCCAGGCGCGCTTCGTTCATCATGTGAAACATCACCTGCATACCCCGGTTTTCCTCGCCCAAAAGCAGGCCCCGGCAGTTGCCCTTGCTGCCAAAAGCCAGCTGACAGGTGGGGCTGGCGTGCAGGCCCAGCTTTTTTTCAATGCCCGTGCACACCACGTCATTGGACTCGCCCATGGACCCGTCTTCGTTGACCCAGATCTTGGGCACGATAAACAGGGAAATGCCCTTCGTGCCCGCCGGCGCGCCCTCGATGCGGGCGAGCACCGGGTGAACGATATTTTCGGTCAGATCGTG
>JAGTVF010000343.1 GCA_018224315.1 Desulfobacterales bacterium
CCCGTGGGATGATGAGATCCACATGCGCGTCCTGGCTTAACAGGGCATTTACCGCCTCGCGCTCGCGCACGGGAATAAGGCTGACCCCGGTTTCGGGCAGGCCGGATTCAGAAAGGCCAGCAGCCACGGTTTCGGCCAGGATCTGATTGGAGTGCAGGGACTCTGATCCGCCCCGCAGAATCACGGCGTTTCCGGACTTGATGCAGAGCCCGGCCGCATCAATGGTCACGTTGGGCCGGGATTCGTAGATAATGCCGATCACCCCTAAGGGAATGCGCATGCGGCTGACCGCCAGGCCGTTTGGCCGGACCCAGGTGCCGTCCATGGAGCCCACCGGATCTTCCAGGGCAGCCACCTCCCGCAACCCGTCTGCCATGGCTAAAAGCACTTTGTCTGTGATGGTCAGCCGGTCGATCATGGCCGCAGACAATCCCTGGTTTCTGGCCGCGTCCACGTCTTTGGCGTTTTGGGCCTGAATTTCGGCTTTGTTTTCAAGGAGTTTTTCGGCAATGCGGTTTAAGGCGCTGTTTTTCTCTTTGGATGAGCACCGGGCCAGTGCCCTGGCGGCCTGGCTGGCGGCCTTTGCCATTTGCGCCACTGTGGTTTCGATATTCATGGCACCCGTCCTTTTCTGCTGTTTTTCGGCCATTTTCTTACCCCAGAAGGGTCATGTTGTTTCTGTGGATGACCTCGTCATAGGATTTATGCCCCAGCTTCTCGCTGATCTGGCACGACTGGCAGCCCATGATCCGGCGGATCTCGCCTGCGCTGTAGTTGACCAGGCCCGCTGCCAGGTGCCGGCCGTCGGGATCCACGATATGCACCGGCGAGCCCGCGCCGAAATCACCGGTCACATCCCGGATACCGCCGGAAAGCAGGCTTTTTCCCTTCTCCAGGATGGCCCGGGCCGCGCCCTGGTCAATGAGGAGCTCGCCCCTGGGTTTTAAGGCAAACCCGATCCAGGATTTCCGGTTGGGAATCCGGCCGTGTGCGGGTGCAAAAAAGGTACCCCGCGCCTGGCCTTCAAAGAGCCGGATCAGCACTTCGTCTTCCCGGCCGTTTGCAATGACCATGGGAATGCCCGCCACCGTGACCTTGCGCGCAGCCCGGATTTTTGACAGCATCCCGCCGGTGCCCAGCACCCCGGGCAGGCCGCTTGCGGTTTTTTCAAGCTCCCGGGTAATTCGCCCCACCACCGGAATCTGGCGGGCTTCGGGATCTGTTCGGGGATCGCCGGTGTACAGGCCGTCAATATCGGTGAGGTTGACCAGAATGTCGGCATTCATCATCAGGGCAATTAAGGCGGAAAGATTGTCATTGTCCCCGAACTTGATCTCCTCGACCACCACGGTGTCGTTTTCGTTGATAATGGGCACCACGTGCCAGGCCATGAGGGTGTGCAGAGTGTTTCGGGCGTTTAGATACCGCCGCCGGCTCACGGACAGATCATCGCTGGTCAGCAGGATCTGGGCCACCTGCCGGTTGTAGCGGGCAAACGCGTTTTCATAGCACAAAATCAGTCCGGCCTGGCCCACGGCCGCCATGGCCTGTCGCTTGGGAATTTCCTCGGGCCGGCGGTCCAGGCCGATTTTTTTCTGGCCCGAGGCCATGGCACCGGATGAGACCAGCAGGATTTCCAGGCCGTTTCGGGTCAAATGGCAGATCTGGCGGCTGAGGCTGGCAATCACATTGGTGTTTAGCCCGTCATCTGCGGTCAGCACCCCGCTTCCCACCTTGACCACCACGCGCCGGGCCTGATCAAAACTGGTTTTGCGGTCAATTTCCATTGGTGTGTTTTCCGGAGTTGACAATCTCGTTTAGCTTATTGACCAGTTGGGCAACGCCTTTGCCCGTGGCTGCGGAAATTTTGATCACCGGCAGATTCCCGGCAGCCCGAATAAAAACTTCAGCCCGGGTTTTGCTGTCGGGCAGATCCATCTTGTTTAGCACCACCACCTGGTTTTTTTGCGCCAGCTCCGGATTGAATCCCGCCAGTTCGCTGTTGATGGCCTTATATCCGGAAAGGGGATCATCTGTGTCAATCTCTGAGGCATCCACCAGGTGCAGCAGCACCCGGGTGCGCTCAACATGCCGCAAAAACCGCGTGCCCAGACCTGCTCCCTGGTGGGCACCCTGGATTAACCCCGGGATGTCAGCCACCACAAAAGGCTCGCCTGTATCCGGGCTCACCACGCCGAGCACCGGGTTGATGGTGGTGAAAGGGTAATCGGCAACCTTTGGCCGCGCAGAAGATATCCGGCTGATCAAAGTGGATTTGCCGGCATTGGGAAAACCGATAATGCCGATGTCGGCAAGGAGCTTGAGATCCAGCTTAAGGGTGCGGGTTTCGCCCGGCTCGCCCGGCTGGGCATGCCTGGGAGCGCGGTTGGTGGAGGTGGCAAAGCGCCGGTTGCCCCGGCCGCCCCGGCCGCCTTTGGCAACCACAACCGTTTCCCCGGGTATGACGCAGTCATTAATGATTTCATCGGTTTGCCGATCCCGGACCACGGTGCCGGGCGGCACTTCAATGATTAAATCCTGGCCGTTTTTTCCGGTTTTTTGGCTTCCCTGGCCGTGGCCGCCGCTGGCTGCCTGAAACTGGCGTTTGAAACGGAACTGGTGGAGGGTTCGCAGACGATGCGATGTGCGGATTGATACATTGCCGCCGTGGCCGCCGTCTCCGCCGTCCGGGCCGCCTTTGGGAATGTATTTCTCCCGCCTGAAGCTCACGCATCCCCGGCCCCCGTGGCCGGCGGCCACGTCAATTACAACTTCATCGATGAATTTCACGCCGCATAAACGCTGACTTTTTTCCGGGAGCGGCCGAGACGTTCATAACTCACCATTCCGTCGATCTTGGAAAACAGGGTATAGTCCTTTCCCATTCCGACGTTCTCACCGGGATGTATTTTGGTGCCGAGCTGCCGCACCAGGATGTTGCCGGCCCGGACTTTCTGTCCGCCGTAACGCTTGACTCCCCGGCGCTGTCCCTGGGAGTCCCTGCCGTTTTTAGAGCTTCCGCCCGCTTTTTTGTGTGCCATTTTCCGTATACCTCATATAAAAAATTTGGATCAGCAAAAATTGTTACGCACCCGCGATATCATCGATCTGAACGGCCGTATAGGACTGGCGATGGCCTTTTTTCAGGCGGTAGCGCTTGCGGCGCTTGTATTTGAACACCAGAATTTTCTTGGAGCGCGCCTGTTCCACAATGCGGGCCTGCACCGCAGCGTTTTCCAGCACCGGCTGACCCAAGGATACCGCATCACCGTCTGACAACATCAAGACCCTGTCAAAGGTCACACTGTCGCCCACATCCCCGGCGATCTTCTCGATGCGCAACACATCGCCTTTTGTTACTTTATATTGCTTGCCCCCTGTGGCAACAACTGCATACATGGCTAAAACCTCCCAGAAACTCGTATTTTCAAAATTTACCTACTATACCCGATTTTATTTCTTTGTCAACAAAATTTGATGCTGCCCTCTATAACCTCACTGGGTGCATTAAATTGCAACAGACACGTAAAAGGGGTTCACCCATCGGGCTGAAGATGAGTGAACCCCGGAAAAAACGCCTTGTTAAAAACAGCGGCCCGGGCTATCCCTGGCCGGCCACTTCCTTTTTGACCCCGGTGACCACCTTGTACAAAAGGGTCAGCACCAGAAATCCAAGGGCATAAACGCCGATGGTGATGACAATCTCGGGAATCGACGGAATGTATTCGTTAACCTCGTGTAAGGGGTTGGGCACAAACCCGCCGGAGATCATTCCCAGTCCCTTGTCAATCCAGGTACCCACAAACACAAACGCGCAGGAAAAAATCAATGTTGTTTCATTTTGCCGGGCAGCCGGAATGATCAAAAAAATCACCGCCAGCACCATCAGGGCCATGGAACTCCACATCCAGGGAACCAGGGCGTCATGGCCGTGGAGACCGAAAAACAGGTACTGCAGATGGCTCATATGCTCCGGGATCTGGCTGTAGACGGCCACAAACACTTCGCAGAGAAAGAAAAACAGGTTGGCCAGCACGGCATAGGCCACGATCTTGGCCAGGGTCTGCCGGGCCCGCGTGCCGGCGTCAAACCCGGTAAACCGCCGGATGATAAAGCTCAGCAGAATCAAAAACGCCGGGCCCGCGGCAAAGGCCGAAGCCAGAAAGCGGGGGGCCAGCACAGCGGTCAGCCAGAAACCCCGTCCGGGAAGGCCGCAATAGAGAAATGCGGTTACCGTGTGAATGCTCACCGCCCAGGGGATGGACAGATAGATCAGGGGCTTGATCCATTTTTCCGGGGCCGTATTGTTTCGCTCCGCATCCAGCACGTTCCAGCCGATGACGATGTTTAAAAACAAATACCCGTTTAAGACGATCATGTCCCAAAACAGCATGGAGTTGGGCGTTGGATAAAAGATCACGTTTAACAGCCGCATGGGCTGGCCCAGGTCCACAATGATAAACAGCATGCACATGAGCACCGAGGCCACGGCCAGAAACTCGCCGAGCACCGTGATCTTGCCGAAGGTCTTGTAATCGTGCAGGTAGTAGGGCAGCACCAGCATCACCGCCGAAGCGGCCACCCCGACCAGAAAGGTGAACTGGGCGATGTAAAACCCCCAGGTTACATCCCGGCTCATACCCGTAATGCCAAGGCCGAACTCGAGCTGGCGAAGGTAAACAACAAATCCGACGGCAAACACCACCGCCAGGGCCAGCAGCCACATCCAGTAGGTCTTGCTTCCTTTAAGCGCTTTTTCTAGCATAGCTCCCTCATACGATCAAACGATATAGAACACCGAGGGGAAGGTCCCCAGGTTCGGTTTCCGCCGGATGGCATACTCGTCTGCCAGCAATTTGCGAATATCAGAGTCCGGATCATTGAGATCCCCGAAGGTCAGCGCTCCCCCGGATGCCTCAACACAGGCCGGCATCTTGCCCACAGCCAGGCGTTCAGCGCAGAAATTGCATTTTTCCACCACCCCTTTCATGCGGGTGGGAAACTCGGGATTTTCATCTTCGATAGCCGGCCGGGGATCCCGGAAGTTAAAGCTGCGGGCGCCAAACGGGCAGGCGGCCATGCAGAACCGGCAGCCGATGCACCGGTGGAAATCCATGAGCACAATGCCATCTTTTTCCCGCTTAAACGTGGCCCTGGTCGGACAGGCCCGCACACACGGCGGGTTGTCGCAATGGTTGCATAGCACCGGAACCGGTGCGTTCTCCAGCCTGTCGGATAGAAATTCAGCTTCCTGGCCCGGAAAGGCATGCTTGAACTCGGTGTCCCAGATCCACTTGATCTCGTGGTTCTTGTTGCCGAATTTACCGATATGATCCGGCACGTTGTGGATGCTGTGGCAGGCTTCTTCCATTTTCCGGCAGGTGCGCGCGTCAAGGCCGCGGGTGTCGATCACCATTCCCCAGCGCCGGGCGTGTTTGGCGTCTGGCCGGTCAACAAACACGGGCTTGGTTTCAGCAGCCGGACCTGCAGCTTCCGACGGCCCTGGCGCAAGGCCGATGAGCATGGAACCGGCACCGACTCCCAGTATGGAAAATCCTGCGGTTTTTAGAAAGCGTCTTCTGCTGTTTTCCATTACTCTGTCTCCTCCGGATATGTATGACAATCCCAGCAATAAGGATCCACCGAGGTGTAATTATGGCAGCTGTCGCAAAACTTTTCCTTGTTGGAGTGGCAGTCCATGCAGGTATTGGAAAGGCTGGCTTCGTACTCCTTGCCGTTTTCGGCCTTGTAAATCCGCTTGCCGTCCCGGGTAACCATATCCCGCCACTGATCGAGAATCTGCATATGCTCGGTGCGCATATAATCGGTTTCCGCAACACAGGTTTCCGCTTGTTTGGCTTTATCGGTCAATTCGGGCTCCGGAGCCGTAGCAGCGTCGGCAGCGCCGAAAATCAGGTTGAACCAGAAGGGAAACAGCAGCACCACAAAAAAGATGATCAAGCCCGCGATGATCTTGTTCTTATCATTCATCGGCGTCTTCCTCCGTTTCTTCGTTCAGGGGTTCGAAGCGCAGGTCCATGGTCCGCTCGATCTCCCCGTCCATCACCAGCGCATTGCCCACCAGCTCATGAATGCCGGTCACGCCGACACCGGGCACCCAGTAATCCATCAAAGGCGGCAGGGCGGCGCGGTCAATGGCGCAGATGCAGGAAAGCATATTGACTCCGAAAGTGTCATGTACGTGTTTGACCGCATTGGCCCGGGGAAGCCCGCCGAGCAGCCGCAGTTCCATAATCTCTTCGGTGTTTAATCCCGAACCGCTGCCGCAGCAAAACGTCTGTTCCCGGATGGTGTTTTCCGGCATTTCGTAAAAATGGTTGCAGACGCCGTTGAGCACGTACCGCGGTTCATCGAGCAGGCCCATTGCGCGGGAGGGGTTGCAGGAATCGTGAAATGTGACCACGTGTTTGTCGTTTCTGGATGGATCGAGTTTTAGCTTGTTGTTGCGAAGCAGGTCGGCAGTAAACTCGGTTATGTGAACCATCCGGGTGGAAGCCGCGTTTTCAAACACCGTTCCGGTGATCGGGGATTTGGGCACCTCGCCGAAATCCGCAGGCCCGTTCATGGTGTCCATGTACTGGTTGATCACCCGCCACATATGGCCGCACTCGCCGCCTAGGATCCATTTGACCCCGAGCCTTCTGGCTTCAGCGTACATCTTGGCGTTTAACCGTTTCATCACTTCTGAAGAGGTAAACAGACCGAAATTGCCGCCCTCGGAGGCATAGGTGGACAGGGTGTAGTCCAGGCCAAGGTGTTCAAACAGAAGCAGGTATCCCATGAAAGTATAGGTGCCCGGATCGGCAAAAACGTCGCCGGAGGGGACAATAAAGAGAATCTCGGCGCCCTTGCGATTAAACGAGGGATTGATGCGCACACCGGTGATTTCTTCAATATCGTCACAGAAAAAATCCACCATGTCCTTAAAGGCGTGGGGCTGAATTCCCAGGTGGTTGCCGGTACGAAAGCAGTTGGCAACCGGCTCCAGGACCCAGTTGATGTTGAGTCCCAGAAGCGACAAAAGTTCCCGGCCCATCATGGTTACTTCCGCGGTGTCAATGCCGTAGGGGCAGTACACCGAGCATCGCCGGCATTCCGTGCACTGATAAAAATAGGAAAACCACTCCTTTAATACCTGCTTTGTCAGGGGCCGGCCACCGTTGATCTTTTTTAAAATCTTTCCGGCAGTGGTAAAGTCATTGCGGTACACGGAGCGAAGCAGTTCCGCCCGGAGCACCGGCATATTTTTGGGATCGCCGGTACCAATGAAAAAATGGCATTTGTCCGCACACGCCCCGCACCGGACACAGACATCCATGAAAATTTTCAGGGAGCGGTACTTTTCCAGCCGGTCCTTGAATCCCTCGTGGATGATTTCCTTCCAGTTGTCCGGAATGGGCCATTCCTCGTCTGCCGGCGACCACTCATCCTGGGTGGTGGCGGGCAGGTCCAGATAATTCAGATTCTTTTTCTTGGTGGGATAGCAGAACCGACCTTCGGAAAGATCAGGCGGAATCTCTTCCCACGGCTCATCTGGCAGGCTGTGATCAATATTTTGAAACAGTTTTTCGGGTTTCGGCGTCTCTGCCATAACTACTCCTTTTCAACTGGAAGGCCAGCCTCTTTCATTTTATCTCTGAAATCGTCTTCATATTCTTCGTAAGTATGGGTCTTGACCGGATAATTCCAGGGGTTGACATGGCGCTTGGCCCGGGAATTGTTGGGCAGGTTCCGGGTGGGGCTCAAAAAGACACCGCCCATGTGCATCAGCTTGCTAAACGGTATATAGGCCACCAGAAGGGAAACAAAAAACAAGTGCACGTAAAAAAGCCCGCCGATGGTTCCCTCGGGAATCGAGGGCTGAAAGGTGGCCAGTCCCATGGTCAGTTCCTTGACCCGAACCACGTCTACCTTGCTGACATAACGCATCATCAGACCGGTAACCGCAATGCCGATGATCAAAAACAACGGAAAAAAATCAGCCGGCCTGGAAATGTAGACCAGTTTCGGCAAAAGCACCCGGCGCAGCAGAAGCAGGGAAGCGCCGGCCAGCAAAACCACCCCGGAAATAAACAAGTTGGGCAGCATAATCTGGAGCATGCCGTCGACGCGCTCGATCATGGTGACAAAAAACGGCACAGGCTCGGCAAAAAACCGGAGATGCCGGATCACCACAACCAGAAAGGAATAATGAAACATCAGAGCAAACAGCCACAACCACACCACCCACTTGTAGGTGATTTTCTGGCCGTCTTTTCCAAATCCGGTTCTGAGATTTTTAAGCAAAGAGCGGAACAGCAGAATTTCAAGAACCATGCGGATCACCACCTGGCCGGTAGTATAGGGGCTGTCAAACTTGTTGTGTTTGATCCACGGCAGGCTCTTTTGCTGGCCCATGGTCGTGGGAATCCGAAAAGGAACCGGAGATTTGGTCCAATCCAGAATCTTGTTGGCAAAGCCGATCAGAAAAACAATCAGGGCGAGATACGGTATGATCACGCCGAATAAAACTTCGAGTCCAGCTGCTTCCGCGCCTGCATATGAGATCAGTCCCAGAAGCACAACTGCAATGAGAGAATACAAATACGCTGCATTCATTGACCACCACCTCGCTTTGCCCGGTCGCGGCATGTGCCGGAGTATGCCGACCCCGGGCCGCCATGCCGGTTGTGCCGGTTAACCTTGTTTGTTTATTCCATAACTGCCGGATCGATATCCGGCACTTCGCAAATCAGCTCATTTTTGACCAGCAGCTGCCGGACACTGTTGCTGGCCTGTCGGGCCCGAAGGGTATAGATATGCTTCTTGCAGCCCATATAAAGATCAAAAGCCGTCAGCAGGGCTTTGTCAGCATGTTCGGCAATTTTATCCATCCTGACTTTATCCGCCCTGGCTGCATCTTTTAGGGCTTTGCCATCCGCGGCCATGATTGCCTTGATCTGTGTAATAAAACCAAGGGCCGCCGAAGGTGCCAGCTCCTGTACGGCACGGACACGAACCATGGGATCCAGGGCCTGGCGGGCGGCGTCCGGATCATAGGCGTCTGCTGCCAGTACCGCAAACAGATTTCTGATGCCATTTCTGAAGGCCGATCCCACCGGGTTGGCGAAAGGGTCTGTGGTGTCCTTGAAAAAACGGGCGGATTCATTGGGGTAAGTGCTCATCAGCGCATCCATCCACTGATCCATCCACCTTTCTTTTCTGGCGGAGACAATATCCTTGGATTTTTCTTCCGGCATTTGCAAAATTCTCTTTTAACTTAAATTCAAATGAATTACGTAATTTAAAGGTGTTGACTATAGGCAAAACCCGCTATATTGTCAAGCAAATTCAAACCAGCAAGGCACACGCAACCTGTTTTTGATCCGGCTTTTTTGCAATGGCCGATCATAATACCGTCGCACACCGGGAATCAAACAATATGGATATTGAAAAATTAGCCGCGCAGCTGGACATGAATAAAGAGGAATACACGGTGCTGCTCCGCCTTTTTATCCAGACATCGGTGACGGAATTGTCCGATTTGAAAGACGCAATAAAAGCCGGGAACCATGAAAAAGCCAAACACCTGCTCCACTCTTTTAAAGGCGCATCTGTCAATCTCGGATTTACAGAGTTTGCCGATCAAAGCCTTTATTTGCAGAACCTTGTTTATTTAAACCCGGATCAGGTCCCGGACTTGATCCGGAAACTGATCCGGCAAATCCGGGACCTGGAAAACCTTTTGACTGCATCCCGATAAATCCCATGCTTTTGGCCGGACAACCGGGCTAAATGTCAAGCATACTGACTTCCAGGGCATTGCTCTGGATAAAATTGCGCCGCGGCTCGACCTCGTCTCCCATGAGGATGGTGAAAATATCGTCTGTATCCACGATGTTTTCCACGTTGACCTGCAGCAGGGTCCGGCTTTCCGGATTCATGGTGGTGGCCCACAGCTGGTCCGGGTTCATTTCCCCCAGACCCTTGTAACGCTGGATGGAAAGCCCTTTCTTGCCTTCTTCCATGAGGTGATGGATCAGATCCTCCTTGGTTTTGACCACCACCGGATCGGATACTTTCTGCTCATCTTCACCGGCCTGGTAAACTTCAAACTCATCTCCGTCATAGGGCTCGATTTCTTCATAAAGGGTCAAAGCCTTCTGGTAGTCCTTGGAATGCACCAGGCTGCGGCCAATTTTGACCGTTATCTGCTTTTTCTCGGATATGTCTGAAAACATCTGCTCCATTTCATCCGCCTGTTTGGGATACACCAGCAGTTCATAGACATTTCGCTCCTCGTTCCATTCCGGCTCGCCCACGGTAAAGCCCCCCTGTTCAAGGATGCTTCGCAGGTGTGCGACCCTGCCCTGATCCTGCATGTGGCTTTTGTCGGATATGCCGGTGCGGATCATGGTTTCAACGAGTTCTGCATATATCCCGTGGCGCTGCAGGCGGCCGAGCATGGTCAGGTATTCGGCCATGCTGGTGACCAGCAGATAAAACCGGTGGCCGGTCAATACCGCGTCTTCACTGCTCTGGATCCGGGCCTTGATATACTTTTCATTACAGGCGCGCCTCAGGATATGCTCGGTATATTCCTTTTCATCCTTCAGGTAATTGTCCTTTTTCCCCCGGCTGAGTTTAAACAGCGGGGGCTGGGCGATATACAAATACCCCTTTTCGATAAGCTCAGGCATCTGGCGGTAGAAAAATGTCAACAGTAAGGTGCGGATATGGGAGCCGTCAACATCGGCGTCTGTCATGATAATAATCTTGTGGTACTTGATTTTGCTGATGTCATATTCCTCGCTGCCGATGCCGGTGCCAAGGGCAGTGATCATGTTTTTGATTTCCTCGCTTCGCAACAGCTTGTCAAACCGGGCCTTTTCCACGTTTAAAATTTTGCCCTTCAGGGGAAGGATGGCCTGGGTTTTTCTGTCCCGGCCCTGCTTGGCCGATCCGCCTGCGGAATCGCCCTCCACGATGAACAATTCCCGGAATTCCGGCCTGGATTCCTGACAATCGGCCAGTTTGCCCGGCAGGGTGGAGTCCAGAAGGCTTCCTTTGCTGCGGGCCATGTCCCGGGCTCTTTTGGCGGCATCCCGGGCCCGGGCCGCATCCACGGCCTTGCCGATGATCTTTTTGGCAATGGAGGGGTTTTCTTCAAGGAATATGCTGAATTTTTCGTGAATCAGCGACTCCACGATACCCTTTACTTCACTGTTGCCCAGCTTTGTTTTGGTCTGGCCCTCAAACTGGGGCGACATGATCCGCACGCTGATCACTGCGGTCAGGCCCTCGCGCACGTCATCGCCGGTAATCTTTGCCTTGGCCTTTTTTCCGGCCTCAGAGGCGGCAACGTATTGATTCAGGGTCCTTGTCAGGCCGGTTTTAAACCCGATTAAGTGGAACCCGCCTTCAATGGTGTTGATGTTGTTGGCAAACGAGAAAATTTTCTCATTATAGGTGTCATTGTACTGTATGGCGATTTCCACCTGGATATCATTTTTTTCGCCTTCCACGAAAATGGGTTCATGAACCGCGGTGTGCCGGCGATTGAGATATTCCACGAACTCGGCAATCCCGCCCTGGTAGCAGAATTGCTCTTTTTCATCGCTTCGCTCGTCTTCCAGAACAATTCGGATTCCCTTGTTTAAAAACGCCAGTTCCCGCAGTCTGCGGTTTAAGGTATTGTAATCAAATTCATCAGTGGTCAGAATCTGGGTATCGGGCTTAAACCGGATCAGGGTCCCGTTTTTTGGGGTATCCCCGATGACCTGGAGTTCAGAGGTTTTATCCCCGCCGCTGTAGCTCTGGTAATAGATTTTGCCATCCTTATAAACCCATACTTCCAGCACGGCAGACAAGGCGTTTACAACGGAAACCCCCACCCCGTGCAGGCCGCCGGAGACCTTGTAGGAGTCGTGGTCAAACTTGCCGCCGGCATGCAGCTTGGTGAGCACCACCTCAAGGGCAGGCATGTTTTCGGTTTTGTGCATGCCCACGGGAATACCCCGGCCGTTGTCTTCCACGCTGACGCTTTTGTCCGTGTGCACCGTCACCCAGATGGTGTCGCAATACCCGGCCATGGCCTCGTCAATGCTGTTGTCCACGATTTCATAGACCAGGTGATGCAGTCCCTGGAAATCAACATTTCCGATATACATTGAAGGCCGCATGCGCACCGCCTGCAGCCCTTTTAACACGTTGATGCTGTTGTGATCGTAGGTATAATTGGGTTCTGTCATAGTCTTCTCGTCTTTTGAAAGTCGGTTGCAGCCTTTTATATTTTTACAGCGCCATCTCAACACTCACTTTTTGCGGTGTCATTATATTTTCATAGGCATGATAATGTTTAAATACGACAGGTCGTCTTCGGCCCGGACAATACACGGATGATCCTCGTCCTGGATATTGAGGCGAACCTTGTCCGTGCTGATGAAATTGAGCGCATCAATGAAATATCTGGGGTTAAATGCAATCTCCTGCTGGTGCCGGTCATATGCAATCTCCATGGATTCTTTGGATTCGCCCAGGGCGGCGTTGACCGTGCGCATGGTAATTTCATTGTTTTCCAGGTGAAAAACCACTCCCCGGTATTCTTCTGATGTGAGAATGGACATGCGTTTTAACATCATTAAAAGCAGATTGCGATCAAAAATAATGTCATAGGCCGGATCCGGCGCCAGCAGCTCTTCATAGGCCGGAAACATCCCGTTTAACAATTTTACGCTGATGGTTTCGTTTTCCTTTTTCACGATCAGGTAATTGTCCTTGATCCCCAGCTGGACCCGGCCTTCTGCGGGCAGAAACCGGTTGAGTTCATTTAATCCCTTTTTGGGAACGATCACCGTCGGCCCCGGAGCAAAGCCGGAATCCGGGTCACAAAGGTAATCGGCCTTGGCCAGTCTTCTGATGTCTGTTGAAACCATGCGCAGCAAGTTGTCATTGCCCTGCTCGATGCGCTCCAGGTTCACGCCGATCAAATGCGCCCTTTTTTCATCCCCGCCAACGCCCACAGCCACGGTTTTTTCTATCATTTTCTTAAGTTCCGGAGAAGCCATGGAAAAAAAACTGACCTCATCAATTTTCGGGGTATCCGGAAACTCATCCGGATCCATGCCCACAATATGATATTCCACATTATCAGATGCGATTTCCACCCAGTTGTTTTCCATTTCCGACATTCGAATGGCTTCGGTGGGAAAATTTTTCACAATCTCGTTGAATTTTCTGGAATTAATGGTAATAGCGCCTTCAGCTTCCACTTCAGCCGGGAAAAAACCTTCAAATCCGGTTTCCAGGTCCGTGGCGGTTAACTCAACGCCGTTTTCCCTGGTTTGAAGCAAAACGGTTTCCGTGATGACCAGATTGGTTTTTCTTCCTGTAAGACCCTGGATTTGGGACAATACATCGGCAATGGTGCTTTTGTGGATTGTGATTCGCATACAGGATCCTTATTTGTTTATTAATAAATGAATAATGAAATAATGAAATATATGGTTTGTCGAAAAATGGAACAATTTTATAATTATTTAAATTTATTCAAAAATGAATTTAAATAAAATTGTGATATTTTTTTGATAACAAGGTTGATAACTTTGGTCTTGTAAAAATCGGCCAAAAAGTTGTTTAAAACTATTCTCTTGTTGACAAAATATCAATATCAAATTGTCAGCAGTCCATCAGCCAGCCCGGTATCAAAAAACGGTTTTGTAAAAAATGAATCATATCAATTGTGACATTTCAAATCCAGGGATAAAAAAAAGAAATAATTGATGAACGGATACAAAGCATGATATCTGTTTTGGTTCCGTGCCGCGTATTTTGCATGGCCCGGAATTGATTGCCTGTGCAGCACGCCACAACGGGCTGCTTTCCAAATGATAAAAGGAGTATGTTTGCATATGCGTCGTTTGGGCCGCTGGATTCTGGCTTTAACGAAATGGGCGGTTATTTTACTGCTGATTTGCGGGGTTATGTCCGTTTTTGCCGCTGCCGGAACCTATATCTATTTCAGCCGCGATCTTCCGAAAATTTCCTCCCTTGAGGATTATCAGCCATCTGTGGTGACAACGTTTTATTCAGACGATGACCGCAAGATTGCTGAATTCTACAAGCAGCGCCGGATCGTGGTGGAATTGTCCGAAATGCCAAAACACCTGATCCAGGCCTTTGTGGCCACGGAAGACGCCCGTTTCTATGAGCATGATGGCATTGATTTATACAGCATTGTGCGCGCATTTTTCAAAAACCTGGAGGCTGGCAGCATTGTTCAGGGCGGCAGCACCATTACCCAGCAGGTGGCCAAATCCTTTTTTCTGACGCCGGAACGCAGTTATACGCGCAAACTTCGGGAAGCCATTCTGGCTTACCGGATTGACCGGCATTTTACCAAGGATGAAATCCTGTTTTTGTATCTCAACCAGATCTATCTCGGCCACGGGGCTTACGGCGTGGAGGCGGCGGCCCAGAACTATTTCGGCAAATCCGCAGAAAATTTGACAATCGGGGAATCGGCCATGCTTGCCGGCCTGCCCCGGGCGCCGAGCTGGTATTCGCCCCATCGGCATTTTGAGCGCGCCCGGCAGCGGCAGATTTATGTTTTAAACCGAATGGTTTCAGAAAACTTTATCACCAATTCCGAGGCCTCAGAAGCCATGAATACCGAGGTGGTCATTGAGAAACGTCCCAACTGGTTCCAGGAAACGGTTCCCTATTATACCGAGCACGTACGCCGGATGGTCAAAGCGCAATATGGTGAAAAACTGCTGTATACCGGCGGACTCAAAGTTTATACGGCCGTTGACATTGAAAAGCAGGAACAAGCGCGAAGATCTGTTGAAAAAGGATTGCGGGACCTGGACAAACGCCAGGGATACCGTGGTCCTGTTCGTCATATTTCCAGAAAAGAGATTGAAGCCTTCAGCCAAA
>JAGTVF010000344.1 GCA_018224315.1 Desulfobacterales bacterium
AGGAAGCGCCATGGAACCCTGGCAGCAGCTTGTCGCACTTGATTCTTATCTGGAGCCCTATGCGGAGACAATCCAAAGACGGGCTGAATATATCGGCTCCCTGGAAACCCGCCTGACCGGCGGCCGGATGTCGTTGGCCGATTTTGCCGCCGGCCACGAGTATTTTGGCCTGCACTTGCGCAACAATCAATGGGTGTTCCGGGAGTGGGCGCCCAATGCCGAAGCTGTTTATCTCATCGGCGATATGACCGGGTGGAAGGAGGACCCGGGCTTTGCCCTGGCGCCCGCAGAGGCGCCGGGTGTATGGGAAATTCGGCTTCCCGCTGACCGGCTGGGGCACAAGGATTTGTACCGGCTCCGGATTTACTGGCCCGGGGGCTCCGGCGACAGGATTCCCGCATGGGCCCGCCGGGTGGTCCAGGATCCGGATACCTTGATTTTCAATGCCCAGGTATGGCTGCCGGATTCGCCCTATGTGTGGCGTCATCCCGGATTTGTCTGCCCGGACCGGCCGCCGCTGATCTATGAGGTGCACGTGGGCATGGCCCAGCAGGAAAAGAAGGTGGGCTCCTATGGCGAGTTTGTGGATCATGTGCTGCCGCGCATCGCGGCTGCGGGATACAACACCATCCAGCTCATGGCTGTGCAGGAACATCCCTATTACGCCTCTTTTGGCTACCAGGTGTCGAATTTCTTTGCGGCCTCGTCGCGCTTCGGCACCCCGGAACAGCTCAAGGAACTGGTGGATGCCGCCCATGAAAAGGGCCTGTGCGTGCTCATGGACCTGGTGCATTCCCATGCCGTGACAAATGAGGCAGAGGGCTTGAGCCGGTTTGACGGCACCGATTACCAGTATTTTCATTCAGGCGGCCGGGGCCATCATCCCAACTGGGATTCCCGGCTGTTTGACTACGGCAAAACAGAAGTCCTGCACTTTCTGCTTTCCAACTGCCGGTTCTGGCTCGATGAATACGGGTTTGACGGATTTCGCTTTGACGGTATCACCAGCATGCTCTATACCCATCACGGGCTGGAAAAAGCCTTTGTTTCCTATGAGGATTATTTTGACAGCAGCGTGGATGAAGATGCTCTGGCCTATTTGACCCTGGCCAACAAGCTGATCCATGAGATCCGGGAAGATGCCGTCACCATTGCCGAGGATGTCAGCGGCATGCCCGGGCTTGCCCTGGAAAACAAATCCGGGGGCACGGGGTTTGATTACCGGTTTGCCATGGGTATTGCCGACTACTGGATCCGGGTAATCAAGGAATACAGCGACGAGCAGTGGCCCCTGGGGGCGATCTGGCATGAGCTGACCAACCGGCGGGCCGAGGAGCGGACCATCAGCTATGCCGAATCCCACGACCAGGCCCTGGTGGGCGATCAGGCCCTGATTTTCCGGCTGATCGGAAAAGACATCTATGCGCACATGCACAAAGATGATCCCAGAATGACAGTGGACCGGGGCATGGCCCTGCACAAAATGATCCGGCTGATCACCCTGGCCACGGCCGGCCACGGATATCTCAATTTCATGGGAAATGAGTTCGGCCATCCCGAGTGGATCGATTTTCCCCGGGCGGAAAACAACTGGTCCTACGCCTACGCCAGAAGGCAATGGCACCTGGCCGATGCCCCGGATCTGAAATTCAAGGGCCTGGGCGATTTTGACCGGGACATGATCGGGATGGCCAAAAAATATGAAATTCTGTCAAAGGACGGGCCCGGCCTGCTGTGCCATCATGAATCCGACAAGGTTCTGGCATTTGAGCGAAACGGGTGCGTGTTTGCATTCAACTTTCATCCCGCACAATCCTATACCGATTACCGGATTTCAGCCCCGGCCGGCGCCTATACCACCATCCTGGACTCGGATGCGGCGCCATACGGCGGCCATGGCCGCCTTTATTCCGGCCAGCGGCATTTCACCCTTCATGAAGACACCCATGAGGGGCCCCGGGATTTTCTGCAGCTTTATCTGCCCACCCGCACAGCCCTGGTGCTTTTTCCGGAATCCGGCCGGAGCTGATTGTTTTGTTTACCGGTTGACAAAGGAAAAGCGGGGCTGTGCGTTGATCAGGGCCCGGGTGTAGTCAGAGGCGGGATTGTTGATGATCTCTTCGGCCGGGCCGGACTCCACGATCTGTCCCTTGTAGATCACCGCAATCCGGTCGCACAAAAACCGGGCGGCCGCCAGGTCATGGGTGATAAACAAAAGGGTGACCCCCTGGGTTTTTCGCAGATCCGCCAACAGTTTGAAAATGGTAAAGGAAATGGTGGCATCGAGCATGGAAGTGGGCTCGTCTGCAATGACAAATTCCGGGGAGAGCACCATGGCCCGGGCAATGGCCGCCCGCTGGCGCTGGCCGCCGCTTAGCTGGTGGGGGTAGCTGGCGAAAAAATCCGCCGCCGGACTCAGGCCGGCGGCATCAAGGGCCTGGGCCGCTTTTTGCCTGCGGGCCTCGCTGTTGCCCATGCCGTGGATGATAAGGGGTTCGGCCACAGTGTCAAATATGGACATATACGGATTCAATGACTGGTAAGGGTCCTGGGGGATAAGCTGGACCCGGCGGCGGAAATCTTTTAAGGCCGCGCCTTTCAAACCGGAGATGTCTTTTCCCTGAAACCGGATTTGCCCGGCATCGATTTCTTCGAGTTTCAGCAGCAGCCGGCCCAGGGTGGTCTTGCCCGAACCACTGGCCCCCACCAGGCCAAACACATCGCCTTTTTCAATGGACAGGCTCACGTCGTCAATGGCTGTCAGCGCCGGGGCGGACTTGGCAAACAGGGAGCGATCCTCGCTGTAGGTTTTTTTGAGCCCCTGGATTTGCACCATGGGTTCTGCGGGGCGGTTTGCTCCTGGCATGGCTGCAGGTTCTTTTTTCACCGGCATAAGCTGCACAATACTTTATGGGTTGAAGTGATTTCCCGCCACTGGGGCGGACGGCTGCGGCAGGCCTCAGAGACATGGGGGCACAGATGCACATATCCGCATACCTCCTTTGACAAGGGCTCGGCCGGGGTACACGGAGGTGCCGGGGCCTGCTTGTCCCGGATTTCAAACACACCGTCAATGGTGAGATATGATGACAGCAGCGCCCGGGTGTAAGGGTGCACCGGAACCTCGAAGACCTCTTCCCGGCGGCCGGCCTCCACGATTTTGCCCCGGTACATGACCATGATTTCGTGGCACATCCCGGCCACCACCCCGATATCATGGGAGATGAAGATCACGGCAATGTTTTTTTCCTTCTGGATGGCTTTGATCTTTTGCAGGATCTGGTCCTGGACAATGACATCCAGGGCTGTGGTGGGTTCATCGGCAATGATGAGATCCGGGCTGCAGGCCAGGGCCATGGCGATGATGGCCCGCTGTTTCATGCCCCCGCTGTACTGGTGGGGAAAATCAAAGATCCGGTCCGCGGGGATCTCCACGAGTTCATAGAGCTGCTCTACCTGTTTGATGGCCTCGGTTTTCGTGATTTTGGGATCATGGGTGCGGATGGCCTCGATGATCTGATCGCCGATGCGCTGGACCGGATTCCAGGCGTTCATGGCGGCCTGGAAAATCATGGCCATGCGTTTCCAGCGAACCCGCTGCATCCGGTCATCCGGCAGGCTCAGCAGGTCCATGCCGTCAAAGGTGATCTGTCCGTCTTTGACAAATCCGTTTGAGGGCAGAAGCCGCAGAAGCGCCATTCCCACGGTGGTTTTGCCGCATCCGGATTCGCCCACAATGCCGACGGATCGGCCCCGCTCCAGGGAGAAATTCACCCGGTCTGCGGCAATGGCCGTTTCCCTGCGGGTTTTGTATCCAATGGTCAGATTTTTGACTTCAAGTAGTGCCACTTTTCTCTCGCTTCATTCAAGATGCTCTTCCTTTCTGAGCCTGGGGTCCAGCACTTCCTCCATGGCCCGGCCGATGAGGTAAAACGACAGGGTGATCAGGGAAATGCAGATGCCCGGCGGCAGCAGCCAGTAGGGGGCCTGGAACATGTGCCCTGTTTTCCAGACCCACTGGAGCATCATGCCCCAGCTCACGGTGTTGGGATCACCAAAGCCCAGAAAGGCCAGGGCGGCCTCCACGATAATGGCCGAGGTCACCCGGAAGGTCATGTACAAACAGGCCA
>JAGTVF010000345.1 GCA_018224315.1 Desulfobacterales bacterium
GAAAACCCGGTAAACAGGTCCCAGTTGAGCACAACAGCTGCGGTCCAGTTTTCCCGGTCCAGATCATATGCCATGTCCGGATCATCCACATAATACCTGGCCGTCAAATCCAGGCCGGGCAGGTAAGATGTCCTTGCAGCGGCCAGTGCGTATCTGGATTTCACCACCTGCTGACGCACCCGGGCCAGTTCGGGCCGGTTTTGCAGGGCCTGTTGAAAACCGGCCGCATAGGAGTCCGGCAGATCCGGAATGCCGGCATCCGCATCCGCAAAAACCTGATCATCGTCTGTGAGCGCAGAAGCTTCCAGGCCCATGAGATTGGCCAGGGCGGCAGCAGCGAGTTTGCACCGGTTCCGGCCGGATATGAGCTGCTCCCGGGCCCGGGCCAGCCGGGCCTGCATGGACAGAATATCGGATTTGAGCACCGCACCGCCCTCATAGCGGACCTGCATGCTCCGGAGCTGTTGGTTTACGGTGTCCACTGACTGCCGGGCAATCCGGACAAAATCCCGGGCAGCCAGGACATCATAGAACGCGCGGATCACCTCTGCCACAAGGTTGTTTTGCACCTCTGCCCGGCCAAGCTGTGAAATATCTGTATCAATGCGGGCCATCTGCAGCTCCAGGTAATCGCTGCCGCCGTTAAACAGGTTCATCTGTGCGTTGAGTCCGGATTCAAAATTTTCAAACCAGCCCGGGTCATTGAAATTTGCATCCGGCGGCAACATGCGCTGATCAATCTTTTTAAAAAGATAGGCCGACGGAGAATCGCCCTGCATGTATTCGGTGTAAAGGGAAGCTTTGGGCCAGAACGCGGCTTTTGCCATCGACAGCATGGCCCGGCTCTGCTCGGTGCGCCAGGCGGCCTGCAGCAGATCCGGATTGTTGTTTAAGGCGGTTTCAAGAGCGTCAGAAAGGGTGAGCGGAAATTGGACCGGGCCGGACAGATCCCGGCCATCCGTCTTTTCTGCCGCTTTTTGTCCCAACAGCCCGGGGGTTTTCCAGTCGCCATATTCAGAGACAACACCCTCGTAGGAATAAGCACCAAAAAACCCGCACCCGGGCAAAACAAGGCAGATCATAACAATAAAAAGAAAAAACGTCTTTTCCATTCCAACCATATACCCAAATTCAAATGGGGTGTCAAACCGCAATCCAGGATCAAACACGTGTAAATCCCAACAGTTTGCTGTTTGATTTTTGCTGCAGCAGGGCTATAATGCAGTCATGCAGTTGAATTTCAAACAAAGCCGAAATAAATCCCCGGTGATAATCCTTTTTATCACCGCCCTTTTACCGGTGCTGCTGCTTGCGGCCTGTGAAAATCCAGCACAAAACCACACACGGCAGCACCGGCCGGAAAATTCGCCTGAAAAAACCGTGATTCTCGTGCATGGCTATGCAAAGGATGCCGATGACATGCAAGGCCTTGCACGCTTTCTTAAAAATCGCGGATACCGGGCGATTGCCGTTGATCTGCCCCTTACATTTGATCATGTGGAGGAGGCGGCAGCGGTTTTTGAAAAACAGGTAAAGAAAATTTTATCCGGGCTGCCCGACAGCGCATCTGTGGCCATGGCGGGACACAGCACCGGCGGCCTGGTGATCCGTTATTTTCTGGCCCACAACCCGGATTTCGACCGGGTGAGCCATGCTGTGCTCATTGCCACGCCCAATCAGGGCAGCGCGCTTGCCGATATTGCCGGAGATGTCTCAGAACTGCTGGTGGAAACCTTTGCCACCCTGGACTCCCTTCAGCCGGAAAACATCCCCAAACTGGGCCTGTCAGATCCCGATGAAACCAGAATCGGCGCCATTGCCGGCAACAAAAGCACCTTGGCCCTGGGCCGGATCCTGGAAAAAGAAAACGACGGCCGGGTTGAAGTAGAATCGGTCTGCTATCCCGGACTCGACGATTTTGTTGTGGTGCCCTATCATCACAATCAGATCCATCATAAAAAGAAAACCGCTGAACTGGTGATCCGTTTTCTGGAAACCGGGTCTTTTGAAAAACAGCCCGATCCAAACACCGGTTCCAAAAATTGATTACGGCTTTGCTGAAATGAAACTCTATCGTATCATTATATGGCTGCTTCGCGTTTTCAGCCGCCTTTATTTCATCGAGGTCCGCAGCCAGCGCCCGGACCGGATTCCCGGCTCCGGACCGGTGATCCTGGCGGCCAACCATCCCGCCTCCATTCTCGATGCCATCCTGCTGGCCATGCAGACCCGGCGCCAGATCCATTTTCTGGTGCGAAGCAGCCTGTTTAAAAACCGGTTACTGGCCGGTCTGCTTTATCGGCTCGGAGCGATTCCGGTGTATCGCTCCCACGAAACCCAAGATTCCGGAAAACGCAACGTGGCCGCGTTTGACAAGGTTTACGAACTGTTTGAAAGGGGCGGCTGCCTGGGCCTGTTTCCCGAGG
This sequence comes from Desulfobacterales bacterium, assembly GCA_018224315.1. Classification (GTDB taxonomy): domain Bacteria; phylum Desulfobacterota; class Desulfobacteria; order Desulfobacterales; family Desulfosalsimonadaceae; genus Desulfosalsimonas. The sequence continues at coordinate 2,427 of JAGTVF010000345.1, forward strand.
GAAAAAATTCCCCGCCCGGACAGGTGGCCGAACTGCGCACGGGCGGGGCCAGAATGGCCCTTGGAGCAGAGGAGCGCAACAACTACCGGCTCGGTTTGACCATCGTGGCCGTAGGCCTTAATTACGAGCACAGGGAATTGTTCATGTCATCGGCGCTGGTTCGCTTCGGCCCGCCTCTGCGGGTGTCGGATTACGCCCGTTTGCACAAAAGTGATCCGGAAACCGCTGTTCGGCGCCTGACCGCGGATCTCCAGGAATCGCTGCGGCAGCAGTCCATGCACGTGGAAGACCAGCAGGTGGACCAACTGGCCAAAGACCTGGCCGAAGCCCTGGATTACAGAATAGAGCCCCTTGCCGCAGACGAGCAGACATCTGACACGCAACAGAGAAAACCCCGGTCCCGGATCAAACAATGGGTGTGGAAACTGCTGGAATGGTACAGGCCTGATCCGGCCGCAGATGCCGACCCCTTTGAAACCCGGGAAAAAACCCGCAAGCAGATCAGTGCGATCCTGCTAAGGACCGCTGTTCGCAATCCATCCGCCCTTGCCCCGCTCCGGCGCCAGGTGGACCGCTACCAGGACCATCTGCACCAGGCGGAGCTGAGCCATGCCGTCAAAAGACTGCTCAACAAGCCGGTTCACCAGCGGCTCATCCGTCTGCAAATGACGATTTACGCCATCTTCATGGCCCCGGTGGCCCTGTTTGGCCTGGTGCACAACATTGTCCCGTACCTGTTTACCAAATACACCGCCCGCCTTGTCCGGCAGGAGCCCATCCGGGCCTTTGCCTACTTCGGAGTGGGGTTTCTGGCATTTACCACCGCATACGCGGGCTTCGGGTTCTGGCTGTGGTATTTTGCCGGCATAAGCTGGAAATGGGCGCTGGCCTACCTGGCCCTGCTGCCGCCGGCCGGATTTGCCGCCCTGCACTACAGGCGCAATCTTCTCGTATACCGCGACAGGATTCTGGTGCGCACCTTTTTCTGGAACCAGGAGGAACTGCTCCTGCTCCTGCGCCGGGAGCGCCGGGAGGTGATCCATCGTTTCAGAGAGCTGGAAGCGGATCTGCAAAACAATCCCGGTCCAAATCGGTCTGCCGAAGGCTCTGAAACATGATTGAATCCATCTTTGGAAAAGCCGCCTGCAGGCATTCATACAAAAAAAAGGATTTATGTGCCCATGGAAAAAAACCCGATACAGACAAACCCGTTTGGAACAACCGGGCAGACGGTCACCCGCGTGGGCCTGGGCGGCGAAGGCGTGCTCAGAACCACCGGCCGGTTCGAAGAGGCCGGCGAAGTCATTGATGCCGCTTGTTTGCAGGGCATCACATACTTTGACAGCGCCCGGGTTTATTCAGATTCCGAGCTTTATTACGGCAGAAAATGGCAATCAGACCCAAAACAGCGAAGCCGTATCTTTCAGACCAGCAAATCCGCATCCAGGGACAAAAACAGCGCGCAAAAAGATCTTGAAGAAAGCTTAAAACGGCTTGAAACCGATTATCTGGACCTCTGGCAGATCCATGACGTGCGCACCATGGAGGATTTGGAAACCATTGAAGGGCCGGGCGGCGCCCTTGAGGCGTTTCTGGAAGCCAGGCAGCAGGGAAAAGTGCGCTTTATCGGGGTGACCGGCCACCACGACCCGGACGTGCTGACCCGGGCGGTACGGCAATGGCCCGTGGATTCGGTGATGATGCCGGTCAATCCGGTTGAGGAGATCCTTGGCGGTTTTCTGACCCAAACACTTCCGGCGGCCCTGGAGAAAAACACCGCTGTCATCGCCATGAAGATTCTGGGCGGGGGACATTACGTTGCCCCGCACCTGGGGGTGACCCCTGAACTGCTGCTGCGCTATGCCCTTGGCCAACCCATAACGGTTGCCATAGTGGGATGTTCAGGCAACGCCGAGGTCAAAACCTTAGTTGATGCCGGATGCAACGCACAACCCCTTGAAAAGGAAGAATTGAAAAAACTTCTCGCACCATTCAGGGAAAACGCCCAACAGCTGGCATTTTACCGCGGGGTGATATAAAACCTTTGCCACAGGCC
>JAGTVF010000346.1 GCA_018224315.1 Desulfobacterales bacterium
AGCTCGGTGAGATGGCGCACAAGGTCATCCATTTTTTTGTCTTTTAAAAAGCCCTGGGCCACGATTAGGTCCAGGGGCGATTCGTTGCCGGCTTCAATCCAATTTTCGATCTCAACCCGCACGGTTTTTTCTTCCAGGGAAATGATGCGGGCATCGCAGATCCGGCCGGCCCCGTCGGTGACCCGAATGCGGTCTCCGGCTGACAGGCGCAGCACGGTTTTCAGGTGACGGGCCTCTTTTCCGGTAATGCAGGGCTCGGGGCGGTCCAGTTCCGACGGGTTTATGTAGAATCGTTTCATGCTGTCGTGCTGTGTTGAATAAGGTTTGCGGTTCCGGGCCCATCAGGCCCCTGATCGGCCGGATTTTCCGGCAGGATTCAAATTTCTTGACAACATCAGGCGGTTAAGATAATTTTATAGGATTATAACACCTTAATTGAGCGATTTTCAACAGGCAGTAAACTTATTTGGCACTGAATTTTCCAGGGAGGCCCATTATTATGACCGAGGACAGCCAGAAGGATCCGGACAAGGAAATCATAGAGCTTTCTGAAATCGTTGTGGGCACTTCTGAGGACGATGATGCCATTGTGGAGATGACCGAGGGCCTTCTTGACGAAGCCAGAAACGGAATTTCCGGGGCAACCGGGGATGCGTCCGGCGATTCCCGGCAAATGGATTTGTCCCGGGATTCAGAGTTTGATTTTGATTTGGTTTCGCCTGAAAATGAAATCATTGAGCTTGTGGAGGAAGTTGAGCCCGGCGCGGATGTATCAGAGGAAGAAAAGGCTGTTGACGACATGGGGTCCGGAGACGGATACGAAAATGCCAGGGGCCCTGAAAACGGCAGCGATGATATTCTTGAGCTGACCGAAGAGGTGGCAACGGTTTCCGAGCAGCAGCTTGAGCAGGCGCTGGAGCGCGTTATTGAGAAGCGCTACGGCGACATGATCGACCGGGTATTAAAAGAAGTGATCTGGCAGAAAGTCTCCGAGGATATTGAACATCTCAAGCAATACCTGCTGACCCGAGAATCCGGGCGATAGCCGGAAGCCGCCGGATGCGGCGTCCGGGAGACGTCGTTTGTATGCGTATAAACAAAAGCATGACAGATGGGGATTGGTTCAATCCCCATCTTTTTATGAACGAGATTTTTTACGGTTTTATCAAACTTGAAAGTTCAGTTCGGGTATGAACTTTTGTGGATTGGAGTGCAATAAAACAAATGTCTGGTAAAGAGATCAACAAGGGCTATGAGCCCGCTGAAGTGGAAAAGCGCTGGTATGCGTACTGGGAGGAAAACGGTCTGTTTGCGGCAGACGAAAACCCGGCAAATGACGCCGAAGCCTTCTCCATTGTTATCCCGCCGCCCAATGTAACGGGTGTGCTGCACATGGGCCATGCCCTCAACACCACCCTGCAGGACATTTTGTGCCGGTACCGGCGGCTGTGCGGAGATAACGTGCTGTGGCTGCCCGGCACCGACCATGCCGGCATTGCCACCCAGAACGTGGTGGAACGCCAGCTGGCCGCAGACGGAGTTGACCGCCACCAGATGGGAAGACAGGATTTTATCCAGGCGGTGTGGCAGTGGCGGCAGAAATACGGAAGCGCCATTATACGGCAGTTGAAATCCCTGGGCGCCTCATGCGACTGGAGCCGTGAGCGGTTTACCATGGATGACGGCCTGTCTGAGGCCGTGCGCAAGGTTTTTGTGGAACTCTACGACCAGGGCCTGATCTACCAGGGAAATTACATCATCAACTGGTGTCCCCGCTGCAATACGGCCCTGGCCGACATTGAGGTGGAGCATGAAATCCTTCAGGGACATCTCTATCACATCCGGTATCCTTATGAAAATCAAGAGGGCGGCCCTGTGGTGGCCACCACCCGCCCGGAAACCATGCTTGGGGATACGGCTGTGGCCGTGCACCCGGAAGATGCCCGCTATGCCGATATTTCATCAGATCACGTGATTTTGCCCTTAACCGGCCGCAACATCCCGATTATCCGCGATGATTACGTGGACATGGAATTTGGTACCGGCGCGCTGAAAATCACTCCGGCCCATGACCCCAACGACTTTGCGGTTGGGCAGAAACACGGCTTGGAATCTGTGAAGGTGATCGATGACAACGGCATTATGAGCCCCGCTGCAGGTGAATTTGCGGGCATGGACCGGTTTGCGTGCCGCCAGGCCGTTGTCAGTGCCCTGCAGGAGCAGGGGCTTTTGGTGAAAGTTGAAGACTATGAGCACAGCGTGGGGCACTGCTACAGATGCGCCACCGCAGTGGAGCCCAATTTGTCCAAACAGTGGTTTGTCAAAACCCGTCCCCTGGCCGAAGCCGCAGTGGATGCGGTGCGGCAGGAAAAAACCCGCATTGTGCCGGAAAAATGGAAAAATGATTATTTTGTGTGGATGGAAAACATCCGGGACTGGTGCATTTCCCGCCAGATTTGGTGGGGCCATCAAATTCCGGCCTGGACATGTTCGGATTGTGAAAAACTGACCGTGGCCACCAAAGCGCCCGGGTCATGCCCCCATTGCGGCTCCGGCGCCCTGGTCCAGGACCCGGATGTGTTAGATACCTGGTTTTCCTCGGCACTATGGCCCTTTTCCACCATGGGGTGGCCGGAAAAAACGCCTTTACTGGAAAGATTCTATCCCACCTCGGTGCTGGTCACCGGGTTTGACATCCTGTTTTTCTGGGTGGCCCGGATGATGATGATGGGCATTCACTTCATGGAGCAGGCGCCGTTTTACGACGTCTATGTCCACGCCCTGGTGCGTGATGCCGATGGCAAGAAAATGAGCAAGTCCTCGGGCAATGTCATTGACCCCATTTCCGTGATCGAAAATTACGGAACAGACGCACTGCGCTTTACCCTGGCCGCCTTTGCCGCACAGGGAAGGGACATCAAATTGTCTGAAAACCGCATCGAGGGCTACCGGCATTTTATCAACAAGCTGTGGAACGCGGCCCGGTTTTCCCTGATGCATCTGGAAACCGCCCACCCGGAATTGGACAAGTCTGATCTGTCCCTGGCTGACCGCTGGATCCTTTCCCGATTGGAGCGCACCACAAAACTGATTTCCGAATCCCTGGACAATTATCATTTCAATGAAGGGGCAAACGGGTTGTACCGGTTTGTGTGGCATGAGTTCTGCGACTGGTATCTGGAGGCGGCCAAGCCCGCGCTTTAC
>JAGTVF010000347.1 GCA_018224315.1 Desulfobacterales bacterium
CGGGTCAGGTAACATCTGCCCTGGGCAAATACCCCGTAGTCCGCCCCGCTCATGGCGGAGGCAAACCGTACCGAGTTGACGTAAAACATCCAGGTCTCGGTCCACAGACGTTCAATGGGTTCGTCAAGGAGAATGATCACGGTCGCCCATGCAGCCAAACCCTTTGGTTTTATTTCTTTTTTCCTCACTTGTGCTGGTTTTTAACAGTGTTGTGCCCGGACCACTACGGGCAATCCTGTATGCTTCTACGGGTTTTCTTACTGTAAAATACAGTTCATCCCCAATGGTTCTTCCCGGATGATTTTTTTATACCTGAACTCAACAGTAAGCTCCAAGATTTTTTTGGCAACCGCGTCTTTTGGGTTACAACCCGTTTTGCATCAAGGAGGTTTTACTATGTTTCATGATCCTGCATACAGCCCTGCCGCCCCGTCCCGCAACAGTCATGCGGAGCCGTTATACGCAGATATCGAACAAACCGTGGAGGCCCGCAAAGCTGCAGAGAAAAAATTTAAAAGCGGCAGGCGGAAATTTGATCCGGTCCAGCAATACATGGCTGATATTCGAAGCCACGGACTTCTTAACCGGGATCAGGAACGCTATCTGGCTGCAAGGGTTCAGGATCACGAAGACGACCAGGCGGCTTATGAGCTTGTGGTTTCCAATCTGCGGCTTGTGGTCAAGATTGCCTTAAAATTTCAGCGCTTCTGGAACCGCAACCTGCTCGATCTCATCCAGGAGGGCAACGTGGGCCTGATGCAGGCGGTGCGCAAATATGATCCCAATCGCAACGTCAAATTTTCCTATTACGCCTCCTTCTGGATCAAGGCGTATATCCTCAAATACATGCAGGACAACTGGCGCATGGTTAAGGTGGTGACCACTGAAGGCCAGCGCAAGCTTTTCTACAAGCTCAAGCAGGAACGCAGAAAATTGTCGGCCATGGGTATTGATGCCGACTCCAAGCGCCTTTCACAGCGATGCGGGGTTGAGGAAAAAGATATCGTGGATATGGATCAGCGCCTGCTCAACCGGGATATTTCCCTGGATGCGCCGCTAAATGATGACTCGGATACCGATTGGGTGGATTTTCTCAGGGTCGATGATGACAAATCCATTGAAGAGGAGGTCTCCGAGCGGCAGATTGATCACATGGTCAATCACAAGGTGCGGCAATTCCGGGAAAAAATTCCTTTCCGCGAGCGTGAGATTCTGGATTTGCGGATTTATTCCGATTCTCCCATGACCCTGCAGTCACTGGGCGATCGCCTGGGGCTTTCCAGAGAGCGGGTCCGCCAGCTTGAAAAACAGATCATGGAAGAACTCAGGCATTACCTTAGCAATGAAATCCGGGATTTTGAGGAATACGCCGCCTTTGCCCGGGTAGCCTGACGCTTTTTTTTGCATGTATTTTCAAAGTACTGCCGCCGCAATGTCGTTTGTGTTGACATGCGGCGGTTTTTTTTATAGAAACTAAGAAAGTATGGCCTATGATCATTTTGCATTGCCTGCCATTTATGATCCACTCCGGGATGAGGGATGGAAAAAGACCTCCATGGAAACCAAAAAGATCGTCATTGTTGAAGATCATCAATTGTTTCGCGACGGCTTAAAAGCCATGTTGGACAGCCGCAAGGACCTGGAGGTGATCGCAGAGGCCGAAGACGGTCTGCAGGCCCTTGAAGTCATTCGCGAAAACACGCCGGATCTGCTGCTCCTGGATCTTTCCATGCCGCGGCTAGGCGGCATCAGTGTGATCAAAGAGTCCAAGCGTCTGTATCCGGAGGTTGCCGTTCTGGCATTGACCATCCATGAATCCGATCAGTACGTGCTTGAGGCGTTTAATGCCGGAGCCAACGGCTATTGCATCAAGGATGCCAGCCGGGAGGAACTTTTGGTGGCCATCAACAGCGTGCTCAGGGGCCGCACCTACATTAGCCCTGGCATAGCCGAAAACGTCATGGAAGGCTATATTGAAGGCCGCAAACAGATGAAAACCCGCTCTGCCTGGGACAGCATCACCCAGCGGGAGCGAGAAGTGCTCAAACTTCTGGCCGAGGGGTATCTGAACAAAGAAATCGGCGGCATGCTCCATATCAGCGTCAAAACCGTGGAAAAGCACCGATCCAACCTCATGGGAAAGCTGAACCTGCACAGCGCTGCAGCCCTGACCTCCTTTGCCATTGAACAGGGCCTGGTACACAAGGACAATTACCCCGGTTAACAGCTACGCTCCTGCGGTCGGGGCATACTGACTGTCACCCGGGTGCCTTTTTGCGGCCGGGAGTGGATTTCAAGTTTCCCGCCGCACACGCTGGCCCTTTCCTTCATGCCCTGAATTCCCTGTCCGCTCACGGGATTGCCCGGTCCGTGCCGGGATCCCGGATCAAAGCCTTTTCCATCATCAGTGACAACAAGTTCGATACGGTCTTTGTTTTTTTCCAGAGCCACCCGGATGTTTTCCGGGTCTGCATGCAGGGCCGCGTTGTTCATGGCTTCCTGCAAGATTCGGTAAAGAACGATTTTCAGGGGTTCGTCAATGTTTTCTTCTTTGATCCGGATTTGCTGCTCCACCCGGATATGGGGGTAGAAATATTGAAATTCCCTGCAGAACCAGGTGATGGTGGCCAGCAGCCCCAGGTCATCGAGGATGGTGGGGCGCAGATTGGCGGATATCCGTTTTGTCTCCTTGATTGTCGTCATCAGATAGGAGACAATGCTTTCCAGAGACAGGATATGATCGGGCGGATCCGGGGGCATCTGGGATAATTTTTCTTCGAGGCTGAATTTGATGGCCGCAAGGCTTGCCCCGAGGCTGTCATGGAGTTCCCGGGCAATTTTCTGGCGGTCGGCTTCAAGTGTGTGCAGCATCCTGTGGGAAAAATTTTGAAGCTTTTCCTGGGAATCCTGGAGTCTGGCCTCGATTTTTTTGCGGTGCTCGATTTCTTCTCTTAAGGTTTCCACCGTGTGGGTGAGTTCTGCGGTACGTTCGGCCACCCTTTTTTCCAGTTCAGTGCGCGCTTGCTCCAATTCCAGGTGCTCCTGCTTGCGCTGGGTGATATCACGGAATACGCCCACCGCACCGCTGATATGCCCTCTTGGATTGCGTATGGGAGCGGTGTTGACCAGCACGTGCCGGCATTTGTCTTCGGGAAGGCCAACTGCCAGTTCATGGTCCACGATCATTTCCCCCTGGAAGACGGATCGGGCCAGGGGCAGGTCCACGGGATCATAGGGCGGAGAGCTGTCGTTGTATCCCGGGCCCATGGTTCCGGGTATGGGGTCTGTCGGAGTCTGCTGGTAAAATTTTCTGGCCGCGGGATTGGTCATGACGACCCGGCATTCATCATCCACCACGATGATGGCTTCCGGGGCGCTGTGAATAATGGCCTGCAGGGCCGTGCGTTCGGTTTCCAGCTGGTCCATGAGCCGGCTTCGCTCAGTTTCGTCCCGGGCCACGGTAACCGCCCCCGTGATTCGACCCTGGTGGAGCAGGGGCACTGCGTTGAATTCATAGGTCCGTTCCCGGCCCCGGGAATCTGTGCGGATAAATTTTTCATCGCGCACCTTTTCCCCGGCAAGGGCCCTGCTGCAGGGTAGTTGATCAAAGGGTACCGGACGATTGTTGGGGTAAAACAGGATTTTTTTTTGAATAAAGATCCGCCAGGGCATACCCGTGGGATCAAAACCCAACATATGGACCGCAGCCGGGTTGGCCATGACCGGAGTGCCGGCCGGGTCATAGACAATCACGGGCTCGGCAAGGGCGGAAAACACCTGGGAGATTTCTATTTGCTGAAGGATATCGCCATGTGCGCTGCGGCCCGGAGCTTTGTTTTTTTCGGCCGCACCGGTTTGTCCATCGGGCTGTTGTTGCACCGGCCCGGGTTTGGAAACCGATTTTTGTGCACCGGGGTGAAGCTGGTAGGAAAAACCCCCGATACGGCCATCCTGTGCATGATGGACCATGATCGAGCCGAAAATCGGCCGGCCTTCCGGCTCCGGTTCCGGCACACTGTCCTCCGCATCCGGGTTTGCGGAAAAACCGTTGTTGCCGCTGCACAGGACTGCATGAATCTGCTGTTTCGTAACGTCGGCCTCCGGGGCCACCCCCAGCAGCAGGCGGGCGGCAGGACTGAGATACATCAGATTCCCGGATGCGTCGGTAACTGCAGCCAGATCCTGGAAACGGGCGATTAGTGTAGTGATCAGATCATGCATATGAAGTGTTTGACATCAAATCAGTGAGTATATTCCATTTCGCCCAATGCCAGCCAAGCACAAGGCTTTGAACTCCGCTTTGCCGATCACCGTCTGGGGCTTATTTGAAAATATAATTCTTTTTCCATGGATCGCGAATATTTGTCCGGGCATGGGCAAGGGCCCGGTACAGCGCCCCGCAGGACAGTTCCGCGCAGTGGTGGGAGGATTCAGGCAGGGTCTGGAGATAATCGATAATATCGCCGGGGGTGATGGTCCATGCATCTTCCAGCTTCCGGCCATGGACCATGCGGCCGATGGTATTGGCGCATGCCCGGGTATTGATGCATCCGTCGATCTGAAAGGAAATCTCCTGGATGCGGCCCTGGTCAACGGACAAAAACACCTCAACGGTGTCACCGCAGTCGCCGGTGTTTTTCCCGTAGCCGTCGGGCCGGGCCGGGCGTTCCATGTAATCCGGACAAAAAGCCATTTCCAGAAAGGCTTCAGAGTGGTCGCTGAAAAAATCAAATTCCTTTTCCATGAATCGGGATCCTGCATTGTTGTGGATGGATTTGCATTTCTGCGGCCGCCCAAACAATCGGTTTTTATTTGTTGGGGCGGGCCGGGGTCCTTGCATTTGTCAAAAAATCTTTATAGCAAATTTTTGACGCATTGCAAGCACAGGCAGGAAAAGGATAACCGGCTGCAGGTTATTTTGCGGGGGCGTTTTGCCGGCTGTGGCACTGGGCGCACTGGACCGGCCCGGCGTTTTTTTCCAGGTGGCAGGTTTTACACATCCGGTGATAGGCCCGGGTCAGTTCCATGGGCCCGCTGTTTTCGGACAAATGGCACTCTGAGCATTCCATGCCCACCGACATCTGGCCTTCGCGCTTTTCGCCGTTTTCATAGACGTGATGGCATACAGCGCAATCATAGATTTCGGCTTTCTGGTTGTGCGCATCATGTTCAAAGGCCACCACGGGCCGGGTGCGCTTTTCAAATCCACTGTCTTCCACTGTGGTGATATCCCCCTGGGCAAAAACGGTCGCAACGGTGAACAAAAGTGCGATCAAAGCCAGACGGGCCAGACGGGCAGCTGTTTTGTGCCGGGATTGCATAAGCCTTGTTATTCCTTTTTCATGCATTCGTAGATGATGTCTCCCAGAAATTTCAGCTCCAGGCCGAGTTCGTAATGATGAATAACATCTTCGAGACCGCCGTGGCAGTTGTGGCACGGCGCGATGAGTACCTCTGCTCCCTTGTCCCGGGCTGCAGCGAGTTGATCGGCCTTGACCCGGTTGCTTTCCACCCGCTTGTTTTTAAAGGGCGGGCCGCAGTTGATCACCCCTCCGCCGGCACCGCAGCAAAAATTGTGCTCCCGGTTGGGTTCCAGTTCGATAAAGGTGCTGCAGGTTTCATTGATTACATATCGGGCTTCATCACCAAGGCCCCGGCCCCGGACAATGTTGCATGGATCATGCAATGTCACAGGCCGGTCAAATTTTTCCAAAATTTCAATGCGTTTTTCGCGAAAAATTTCAGCATAAAATTCAATGGCGTGAACCATGGGCAGCGGGGGCATTTTCCAGCCCAGGGTTCGGTTGCCCACGTCATAGACAGAGCGGAAGGCATGGCCGCATTCACCCATGACAATGCGCTTGGCTTTCAAATCCATGGCGGCTTCAAAATGGATCTTTTTCAGCCGGGCGGTCATTTCCATGTCTCCGGTGAACATGCACATATCACTGTTGTCCCATCCCGGCGCAGACGGAAGGGTCCAGTCAGCTCCGGCCATATGGAAGATGACGGCCATCTGGTAGATCAGCTGGGCCCGGAATTTGGGCTCCGGGCCGATGAGCGAGTAGAAGATATCCGCGCCCTTTTTGTCAATGGGTATGCGCAAATCCGGGATTTCATCCCGGGCTTCTTCTTCCTGCCACTGGAGGGTGTCGATCCATTCGTCATCGCGCACCCACATCTGGTTAAAGGTTGAAGCGTGGCTGTGGGCTGTATCCTGTATATACTGGGGCACCACGCCGAGCTGGTGGCAGCCCCTGCGGACAAAAAGCATCAGGTAGGCCACATCAATGCCAAAGGGGCAGTAGATCACGCATCTGCGACAAAGGTTGCATTCGGTGAAAACCGTTTCACAGGCCTGCTTGACAAAATCCACATCCAGTTTGGCTTTTTTGTTCAAAATCCGGGAGATGGTCTGCTTGACCTTGCCTGCCGGCGAAAGCCGCGGATCATTGTCTTTGGAAAGGAAGTGGTGACAGGCATCGCTGCACAGACCACAGTGCACGCATGCATTTGTATAAGCTCTCAGGCGGGCACCGCCTTCTGTCTCCACCAGGGCGTCAAAGACTTTCCGGATTTTTTCCGGGGTCAGCCGGCTGGCACCCTTATCAATGCCGACATCGTATATGCCGTTTTTGTTGTTTGCCGTGTCTTTCTGGTTGTTTTGGTTCATATTGTTTCACCTGCAAGGTCGATTTTGGCTTTTTTAAGGGCTACCAGTCCCGGGCATGGCGCAAACTACCGAATTCCGAGCCGGCATATCCCCGGGTAAACGGCCACAAGGCCATATGAAACAGCCGGGTAAATGGCAGGCACAGCAGCATCAGTTCACCGCTGAGCATGTGAAGAATGCCTGCAGTCTCATATCCGTACCACTGGTGATAGGTCCAGAAGCCGGTGACAAAAGGGGCGGCCACCAGGGCGATCAGCACAAAATCGCCCGCGGTGCTCAAATATCGCACATGTTCCTGTGCAATCCGGCGGATGAGGAAAAACAGGCATCCCAGGATCACCAGCACTGTCATCACATCTGCGGCCGGATCCGGCAGGTGCCACCATGCCACATTCCAGGACTCCATGACCAGAATCACATGGGCGGCGGCAAAAAGCGGTGTGACAATAAGGCAGATGTGGAATACAAACGCCGCAATGGTGATGACCGGGTGGGCGCGCATGCCGGTGCTGGCAAAGGGAATGATCCAGTGGAGCATCGAACGCAGGGCGTAATATAAGCTGAAATACTGGTAGACCACAGGGTCTTTTTTCCGGGCCGTCAGGGCCAGGTGGGCCAGGCGACCGATCATGCCGGCGGCAAAACCCAGAATCGCGATCCATACAAAAATTCCGCTGGCAAGTTTGTATAACTCATGCATTCCCGGGCCTCCTTTCTGACAGGGCCACAGAATCCACATCCAGCACGATCCGGCAGTAGTGGCCCCCCTGGTTTTGCGGCAGAATGGCCCGGATCAGAAGCTTGCGGCTGTCCGGACTGAAAGCCGGCTGCCAGGCATCGGCAAATGTCATGTCAATGGGCCGGCCGTTTAGCAGGATGGCAAATTGGCCGTTTTTTTCCACTTTGGCGGCCACATGGGTACTGTCCGGGCTGAAAACCGGCTGCCAGGCCATGTCCTGGCCCGTGCCCCATATCTGGTCGTCAATGGCTACGTACCATTGGCCCTCGGTTTTGCCAACGCAGCCCACCCGGTCGCCGGCCGGGCTGAACACCGCATCGGTGACCAGTTCGGTAAACCGGATTTTCCAGGGCCGGTCATTGACGGTAATGGTCCATTTGCCGTATTCCGGGGCGGTGATGGCAGCGATGCGGGAGCCGTCCGGACTGTACATGTGGTGCCAGAGCTGCACATATTTGGGGTCCCACAATATTTCATCGTCTTTGGCAAGCCCCCAGCCGCCGGCCATGCGTACCGGTGCGGTCACAGAATGATCCAGCGGGTGAAACCGGGGGGCCCAGACACCGGCATAACGTTTTTTCCATGCCTGGTCATCCACGGCAATGGTGTAATCATAAAGGCTGGTGCGCAGTTCAGCGGCCAGGTGGATGCCGTTGGCGGAAAAGGCCAGCTCCCAGATATTGACATAATGATTGTTCCAGGGCTTTCCGTTTATTGCCACGGTAAATCCGCTTTCCTGGAATTTTTCAATATCAGCTTCCGGCAGCTTGGTGTCCTGAACCACGGCAGCTGCGGTTTTCCCGTCCGGGCTGACAGTGAGATGGGTCAGGGCAAAAAATTCGTTTTCCCACGGCACATCGTTGGTCAGCGCCCGGTACCGAAGCTCCTTTTGGGCGGCAACAGTAATGTGCGGGGCGTTTTTGGCAAAGCAGGGTTTCCAGACAAATTCATACCAGTTTTCCCAGGCCGTGCCGTCAACAGCCACCGTCCACATGGCCATGTCCGAGACCAGGGCCAGGGCCCGCTGATCCGGGGTAAAGCACAGATGCCAGAGGTTATCGTATTGGCTCTCCCAAAGGGTCCCGTTAACACAGGCCGTAAAGGTCTCATCTTCTGTTTTGACAATGGCGGCAATTTTTTCCCCGTCACCGCTGACATAGGGTTCTTCCATGTAGGAAAAGCGATCCTGCCAGGCGGGGAAATCGCCGATTTTTCGTTGACCGGTTGTCCAGTCCCATTTTTCCTGTTGCTGTTGCATTGGTTTCTCTCCGGATATTGCCAGATCATTTTGTTAAAGCAGCTACTAGAGTAGCTTATTTGCAACGGACAATCAACCCCCGGGGTGAAAAATGTTCATTAAAGAGTCATCTGTTTACTGTCCGGCCATAGATTATGCTGCCTGCGACATTTCAAAATTTTCAGGATCAGGCCAGCAGGGTGGCCAGAAGGCCGGACAGCACAATTCCGTCAAAAGTGCCGGCTCCCCCTATGCTGGCCACGCCGGTATTGAGTTTTTCGATTTCTTTGAGATGAAGCAGATCCGCGCCGATCAACGGGCCCAGCACGCCTGCGCAGAAGGCGATGGGAGGGGCCAGTTCCCGGTAGAGCAGAAGTGCGCAGGCCGCTGCTGCAATGGCCGGCAACAAAGCGGGCATGGCAATGCCGACATTGGCTATGGGCCGGGCTGTATGATAGCAGATCAATACGTTTATGCCCACAGCTGTCAGGGCAAGCGCCAGCACCTGGGGGCCGTGGCCGGCAATCCGGAAAAGTTCGTATGCGGCAATGGCGCATGGAATCACGCAGCCGCCAACATTGACCGCCAGTACGGTATGCTGCTGCCGGCAGGTCTGGTCTGCAAAAAAGCGCTGGAGACCGAAAAGTCGGCACGAGGACGCATCAAAAGGCTGATTTCTTTCAATCCGCCTCACCGGGATATTGATCATGCCGCCGATAAATATGCCCATGGCCGCCAGCAGGGTCACCCGTGGGCTTAATCCAAGGCGGCCCAGGGCGGTGATCATCACATCGGCCAGAAACAAGGGAAACAGGATCACAAATACCGCAAAAAGAAAAAGGGGCAGGCATCCCTGGGTGTTACCGGATGGCATGGTTTTGTCTCCCGGCCAGATAGTCTTTTAAGCGCGTCAGGGCCAGTTCAATGTTTTGGCGGCTGTTGCAGTAGGAAAACCGCAGAAATCCGTGGCCGCCCGGTCCGAAATCCCGCCCCGGGGTGACGGCCACACCGGTTTTTTCCAGAATGTCAAAGGCCAGCCGGTAGTCGTCGGCATCAATATGGACGCAGCTGGTAAATACATAAAAGGCCCCTTTGGGCTCCACGGCAATGGGAAACCCCAGTTCCCTGAGCCCCTGGACCAGCAACTGCCTTCGGTTGCCGTAGATTTCCCGCATGCGCACAACTTCATCCCATCCGCTTTGGAGGGCCGCAATGCCGGCCCACTGGGCTACCGACGGCGCGCATATGGCAAAATTCTGGTGCATTTTCTGCAAGGGGCGGATGAAATGCGGCGGGGCAATCAGATAGCCCAGCCGCCAGCCGCACATGGCGTAGCGCTTGGAAAATCCGTCGAGTACAAAGGCATTGTCCGTGTATTCCAGGATGGAATGCTCCTGTCCCTCATATACAAGGCCGTGGTAGATCTCATCGCTGATCACGTAAGGGCCGCCCGGATTTCCCGGGGCCATTTGGGCAACCGCCGCCAGCAGGTCAGGGGGCATCAACTGGCCGGTGGGGTTGGCGGGGCTGTTGATGAAAATGGCCCGGGTGTCGGCCTCCATGGCCGCCCTGATTTCATCAGCCCGGAACTGGAATCCCTCCCGGGCGCGGACCGGAATCCGAACCGGCACGCCGCCGGCAAATTCAATAAAGTTGTCATAGCAGGCATAATGGGGGTCTGAGAGGATTACCTGCTGGCCTTCTTCCAGCAGGGCGGAAAAAAGCAGGAGCATGGCCGCGCTGGTGCCTGCGGTCACCAGTACCCGGGCCGGGTCCACTTCCACGCCATAGCGCTTCCGGTAGTGTTCGGCAATGGCGCAGCGCAGCTCCATGATGCCCATGGAGTGGGTGTAATGGGTCTCTCCGCGGGCCATGGCCGCAACAGCTGCATTTGTTATCACCTCCGGGGTGGCAAAGTCGGGCTCGCCCACTTCCAGGTGGATAATCTCGCGTCCTGCGGCGGCCAGTTCCTGGGCCCGCTCCAGCACATCCATCACGATAAAAGCCGGAATCCGGCCGGCCCTCCGGCTTACACCCATGGGTCATTATCCATACATGTTTTCGATTTCGTTCTGGTAATTTTTGATCACTTCCTTGCGCTTGAGCTTCATGGTCTGGGTGAGCATTCCGTTTTCCACGCTGAAATCTTCGGTCAGGAATTTGAATTTTTTCGGAATCTCATATCCGCCAAATGTCTTTTTCAAATGGCGGGTGATTTCATTTTCAATCATTTCCGTAAAGGCCGGATTGGCAATCAGGTCTTCAGGGGCGGCAGAGGCGCCGTTTTTGTTCGCCCAGCGGGCAGCTGCCTCAAAATCCGGAACCACAAGACAGACGTTATACGGCTTTCCTTCCCCGTAGATTGTTGCATTGGCCACGGGCGCAAGCAGCTTGATTTCCTCTTCGAGAACGGCGGGGAATACGTACTTGCCGTTGGAAAGCTTGTACTGCTCCTTGATCCGGCCGGTGATCCACAAAAAGCCGTCCTGGTCAAACATGCCGCGATCCCCGGTGCGAAAGCCGCCGTCTTCCATGATGACCTCTTTTGTGGCTTCGGGCTGGTTGTGGTATCCTTTCATCACATTGGGGCCGTAGACCACGATTTCTCCGTCTTCAGCGTCTTCTTCAACCACGGATCTGTCTATGATCACTTCCTGGCCTTCGAGCACCTTGCCCACGCTGCCGATTTTCCATGCGCTGCTGCAGTTCATGGTAACGGCCGGGGCGGTTTCGGTAAGGCCGTAGCAGTCATAAATGGGGATGCCAATGTCATAGAAAAACAGCGCGATTTCCTTGTTCATGGCGGCACTGGCGGTCAGGGCGCCTGTGACCCGGCCGCCCATGGCCTCGCGGACCTTGGCCAAAACC
>JAGTVF010000348.1 GCA_018224315.1 Desulfobacterales bacterium
ACATTTCCGGGATATGAAAACAATGGGAAAACAGTCATTAAAGCTGAAAAATATCGATCCGCATGAAATCATTGATTTTGATCAATGGCAGCGCATAGTGGATTTGCTGTGCCGCCTGGCGTCGGTCAAATCGGCTGCGATAACCCGGGTGGATTTAGCAGAAATTGAAGCCTTCGTGGTGAGCCGCAATCCAGACAACCCATTTCACGAGGGGCTCAGGGTAGAGCTGGCCAATCATTATTGTGAAGCAGTGATAAACGAAAAAGGCCCGCTCATGGTGTCCAATGCCCTTGAATCCGAAAGATGGTGTGACGCTCCGGAAATTGCACACAACTTGATTTCCTATATGGGATACCCCCTTGCTTTGCCAGATGGCCAGATTTTTGGCACCCTTTGCATCCATGATGACAAGAAAAACGTTTATTCAGAAGAGATCAGGATGTTAATGGAGCAGTTCAGACATATTATAGAATCCCATTTTCAAATGGCCGGGCAGACGGCAGAGTTAAAAACAGCCCTGGAAAATGTCAAACAACTCAAAGGTCTGCTGCCCATCTGCTCTTCCTGCAAAAAAATCCGGGACGACAAAGGATATTGGAATGCCGTGGAATCCTATATCCAAAAGCACTCAGAAGCCGAGTTCAGCCACGGCATTTGCCCGGAATGCGCCAGGCGGCTTTACCCTGAGATGAATTTGTACGAAGACGAGTAAAGACATAGTTGTATACAATGGGTTTTCAGGCCAAAAAAACATTTGCAATGGTGAATTACGACCGGTGCCGGCCGGAAAAATGCAGCCCTGAAGATGGTGTGTGTCCGGCTGTGGGCGCCTGCACCCACAAGGTGATCAAGCAGCTTGACGGACCGTTTTACCCGCCCATGATTTTCCAGGACATGTGCATGGGCTGCTGGGACTGCATTGAGGCCTGTCCGCTGGATGCCATCGGGGTCCGGCAGGTCTCGTAATGAGTTGGAAGGTTAAATCCAGGGGCTGTAAAGGCGCCGGGTGTTTTCGTATATGGCCGCTGCTGCGGCTTTGCGTGAGATGTTTTTGATTTCCGCGATCTGTTTGAGGGCGACTGCGGCGTTTGCGGGCTCATTTCGGGTTTGCGGATCCGGGCCCAGCACCGGGCTGTCGGTTTCAACCAGCAGGCAGGAAAGCGGCAGGCTGCGTACCAGTTTCTGTTTCTGGCGGGATCGGGTAACCGAGGGCGGAATGGAGAAAAAATAGCCGGCTTCCACTGCGGGCTGGGCTGCGCCGAATTTCCCGTCAAATGCATGGAGCTGGACTTTTTCCGCTTTTTTGTCAATCAGCAGTTCCACCGCGTGACGGCCGGCAGACCGGGAATGCACGTTTAGCACCAGCCCGGTTTCCAGAGACAGGTCCACAAAGGCTTCCAGTATCTGTCTTTGGATCTGTCTTTGTTCATGGTCTTCCACAATCCGGAAATCCAGACCCACCTCGCCGATGGCGGCCAGTTTTTCCCTGTTGGCGCGGATAAATTCGCGCATTTGCGCTGCCGCCTCCAAATCGGTGTGGGCCGGGTAAAGCCCGGCAGCCGGCATCAAAGCCGGGTACTGATCTGCGAGCTCCAGGTTGCGGCGGGCATCTTCCATGGTTTCGCTGACCGAGATGATCTTTTCCACCCCGGCTGCGGCCGCCCTTTGCATCACAGCCTTGCGGTCTGTATCAAAGCTGTTGTCATAAAGATGGGTGTGGGTGTCGATTAACCGATGCATGGGCCACTCTTTTTTCTTTAGCGGCAAATCCTCATTTGAATGGATTATTCCGGCACTTTGCACAGATAATGCAGGTTAAACCCGTCATGGGCCATTTCTCTTACTTGTACTTCTTCAAACCCGGCCTGTGCGAGCATGGCTTCGGCCTGCTCCCGGCCCCACATCATGCCCAGTCCCGTGCCGTTGTCGTTTAACCCCACGGGCATGCAGTGCATCAGGCTCACGGTATACAAAAACGGCCCCATGGGATGATCCATGTTGTCTGCCGGATTGGTCCGGGCCTTGATATCCACCATGGAAAAAAGCCCGCCCGGGGCCAGCATGTACCGGACGCCCTTTAAGGCGTCCAGGGGATGGCTCTGGTCGTGGATGGCGTCAAATGCGCAGATATAGTCAAAGCATTGGTCAAACTCCGGATCTCCGTTGATTTTGGCTGCATCCCGGTTTTTGTAGGCAACGTTTGACAGTCCTGCTTTTTTGGCGTCTTTACGGGCGGTCTCTATGGCCGGTTCATGGTTGTCAATGCCGGTAAACCGGCTTTTTGGAAATGCCTGCGCCATGAGGTTTAAGGCAACGCCATGGCCGCAGCCCAGATCACACACCCGGATGCCGGATTTGAGCTTTTCCACCAGTTTTCCGTTTTCAACAGCGGGCAGAAACTCGCTGAGCAGGACCTGCTCGTGTTTGGCATCGGCGAGCTGGCTCATAAACTGCTGAAAATCCGGGTACTGGGAAAAGGCAATGCCCTGGCCGCTTTGAAACCCGCGGATGACCGATTCCATTGCACATGATGTGAGCAGCGGGATTTCCTGGGTGTAGACCCCGAGGTTGCTGCTGCCGGATTTGCGGGTCAGAAAACCTGCATGTTCCGGGGGCAGATAATAGGTGTTTTCATCATCCGGGGTTTTGCCGTGCGTTATGATTTCACCGGTGACCATGATGGCCAGCCATTCTCTGAGATAGCGCTCATTGAGCCCGGTTGCGGCCGCGATTTCGGCTGCAGTGGCCGGCCGGCCCATGTCTTCGAGGGTGTCAAAAATCCGGTTTTTGTATCCAATGGCCATGGCCAGGTTCAGGGCCCCGCAGTTGAGAATGTCGGCCATTTTTTGCGCAAAATCATCCATTGTTGTTCCTGATGCGTATTGGGTTTTTGGCGAAATTTTTCGTGCAAAACATTACGGGAAATTCAACGCAGAAGTATTGGGTGGTCCGGGGAAACCGGCAAACCCGAAAAGCCCCTGGCATCTACCATACCTCCGGGTACCCGATATCCACAAATGCCTGTTCCATTTTGAATTTGTGCTCTCTTTCCATGGCCGCAAGACTGCCAAACATCTGCGCTTGCTCCGGGTCTATGCACCCTTCTGCCAGGGCGTTGTACTGGTCCATGGCTTCCTGCTCCTTTTTCATGGCCAGGGCAAAGGCATCTGCAGGCCTCATGCTGTCAGAGACTTCGGGTCGGTCCACTGTTGCGGCAACCCTGTAGTCCCGGTTTTCGTCAAAGGGCAGGGTTTCGGGAATGGCCTCCACAAAGCCTTTCAGAATCTTCTCGTGGTTTTTTTCCTCCCGGGCAAACCGGGTAAACAGGTCCTTTAAAAATTCGTTTTGCATCCGGCCGGCAGCGTCCTGATAAAACTTTCTGGAATCGATTTCCCCCTGGATTGCATCTTCCAGGATTTGTTTGTACTGCATGTGATTCATCATCGCCTCCCATAGAACTTTGTTGGCATCAAATATGCCTTTTTGTCATCCTAGAACGATCAGGGGATTCTGTCAAGTTAGCGGCCGGTTATTTTCGGAAGCGCATTTGTTCCCATCCGGCCGCGGCCATCTGCACCGGGTCCCAGGGACTGGACAGCGGCGGGGTGTAGCTCAGATCCAGGTCGCAGATCTCGCTTACGCCCATGAAATGGTGCAGGGCGGCTGCAAATATATCAATGCGCTTGGATACTTCCGTGCCATGGGCGCCCACCATCTGGGCGCCCAGAAGCTGACCTGTGTCAGCGTCGCCAGTGATGCGGATGCAAAGCTCTTTTGCGCCCGGGTAATAGGCCTTGTGATCCGGAACCCGGATATCCGCGCTTAAAGGCGAAAATCCTTCGGCTGCGGCCTCACTTTCTTTGAATCCGGTGCGGGCGGCCACAAGGGTAAAAATCTTGACGCACTGGGTGCCCAGGGTACCGGCAAATTCGCTTTTTTTGCCGGCCGCGTTTTCGCCTGCCACCTTTCCCTGCTTGTGAGCGGTGGTGCCCAGGGGCAGCCACAGGTTCCGGTCCAAAAGGCGATGGCGGGTCTCGGCGCAGTCGCCGGCTGCATAGATGTCTGCCAGATTGGTTTCCATCCGGGCGTTGACCCGT
>JAGTVF010000349.1 GCA_018224315.1 Desulfobacterales bacterium
AGTTTTGCGCCGGTTCGGGTAAAATATGATCATGAAACACCCAGGCCGCAAGTTTTAAGGCCATGCGCGTGGTGGGATGATCGCCTGCGCCGAATGCCGCACCAGCCTCGATGCGCACCACAATCTGCTTTGGCCGGGGGTTGACCACTGCGTCGGGCGGGGCCAGAATCACCCAGTCACCGGTTTTAACAGCGCGCTTATGGGAGATTTCCACAAAGGTATGGCCCAGAAACTGTGTATAGGTTAGCCGGTTTTCCGCCATTAAGGTTTTTACAGCCCGGCGCACCGCTTTTTTCGAAATTTTTTCCTGTCCACAGACTTCCCGTTCAAGGTCCATGGGGGTGTATTTGCTGCCGGCGCGGCCCAGCCTCTCCAGGATGCTTTGCCGGATTTTGGCATCATCGGTCCGGAAAGTTGTCATGCGCGTGAAATCTCATTTAAAAGGTCCCGCATCATGGCTGAAAATTCCTGCACCGTCTGCTGCCCTGCGGCCGTGCCCTTTTGACGGACCTCTTTGAAAAATCGCTGGCTGATTTTTTTCTGCTTCTGGCTCCATTTGGCGGTCAAAAATTCCGATATGCCGGCGTCTGCCCCATTTCCCGTCTCCGGCCGGTCGCGCCGGCTGTGGGCCCAGTTGATCACGTGCCAGAAATATATCAGGCTCCGGTCAATAATCACGTAAAGCAGCTGATCGTTTTTCACGGGGCCGGCCTGGATCCGTATGCCGCCCAGGGCCTGGCCCTTGATTTTGGCCCGGGCGATTTTCCGGGATCCCCAGGATGCTGATCCCGCCCCCAGCGCACCGCCCAGGGCCGTAAACACCCCGAAGGTCAGTCCGGCCAGGGCCAGATCCGCCTTGGCGCCGATGCCCGCACCGATGCCGGCGCCCGCCCAGGCCATCTGGCTGCGGGTCAGTCCCAGGGCTTTTAATGTTTTTTCGGAAAACAGTTCTTCTCCGGCCAAAGACTGGGCGGGTAGATCATAGGAGAAAATGTTGTGCTTGAATCGCTTTTTGATCCGGTGATGGGCTTTTTTCTCCGTGTCTGCCACCTGCCGGCGGTACTCGACGGCCAGCTGCTTTTCCACCGCCTCTGTGCCGGAAGCATCATGCACGGTTTTTTTTGCCCGGTATTGCAGCACCGAAGCCAGCAGGTCCGTGATAATAGCTGCGGCCTGCTCAAGGCGCATATGCCAATCGGTTTCAAATGCATCAATGACGCGCTGCAGGGCCTCGTCCCAGTCCGGATCAATCACTTTGAGGCTTTTGAGCAAGTCCATGCGCTCGGAAAAGCTTGCCCGCTGGGCATCAAAGACGCGAATGATGTTAAAATGCATGCGTGCAGCGGTTTTCCACTCCTCGATGTAGTCGCCGTGCTTTCGATCCTTGGTGTTGATCACGGCCATGCGGGGTGCGCCGGTCAGGCGAAGGATATCCATTTCCAGTCGGTCGGCCGTGCGCACCGGCCGGGTCCCGTCGACCACAAAGATCACCCCGGCGCCTGCGGCCAGCGGGGTGAGCAGCCGGCACTCGTGGGCAAATTCG
Organism: Desulfobacterales bacterium; assembly: GCA_018224315.1. Lineage (GTDB taxonomy): Bacteria > Desulfobacterota > Desulfobacteria > Desulfobacterales > Desulfosalsimonadaceae > Desulfosalsimonas. The sequence goes on from JAGTVF010000349.1 coordinate 1,544, forward strand.
GCATCGGTTTCATGGGCCCGGATAAACGCATCAATCCAGGGCTGTTCCGGATCTGCATTTTGGGTGATCCATTTGTGCGCGGCTCTGGGGTTTTGAAATCCCGGGGTGTCGACAAACCGGATGATTTCCGCTTCATCGATAAAAACCGGATAATCATGGCATTGGCGCGTTTCTCCCGGAGTAGGGCTCACGGGCACGGCGTCATTTTCCGCAAGAGTGGCCACCACCGAGGACTTGCCTTCGTTGGGATGGCCCAGTACGGCAAAAACCGGGATGTCTGAACGTTTGGTCAATTTATCCTCCCAGGCTTTCCACCCGGATGTACGGATCAGCCAGGCCGTTGACCGCCTGCTGCCAGGTGACCAGTTCGGTTTTGTCCGGCATGCCGGGCAGGGGGCCGCCTGTCTGGTCCGGCTTTCCGGTCAGGAAAAGAATCAGGGATGCCGTCGGACCTGCAGCAGTGCGGATTCGGCGTATCCATGCCAGGTTTTCCCGGATGGGCGGCTGCCAGGCCTCGATGACCACGGCCACACGTACCTGGTTCATGCCTGCGTTTTCCAGGGCCCGGACCAGTTGTTTAACGTCCTGATCCGAATCCCCTGTGGCCGATATGCCGGCTGCGGTTTCCAGCCCTGTCCGGTTGCGGATTTCTTCGGCCACGGCGGAGATGTCCATTGCTGCCTCTTCAGGCACCATCAGCACAACAGATTCCCCCGGGCCGGGCAAAGGGCTATGGGTATGCTGTGGTTTGTCCGGACCGGGGCCGGGTTTATTCCGGGCACCCGTGTCTTGCGTGTCTGGCTGCGGGCTTCGGGTTTCCACGTTCGGGGCGGTCATCTGCAGCAAGAGCCGGTCGCAGGCGGCGTGAGTGAATTTGAGCCGGGCCAGATGCCTGCGCTGCTGCCACCGTCCGATGCCCAGCAGCACAACCCTTGGGACAAGGCCGTAAAATACAACGCTGAAACACAAAAACGGCCACCAGGAGGCCAGATCAGCAGAAGCCAGATTATATATGCCTTCCTTTAACACCATTTTGCTGCCGGCAATCTGGGCTGCAGTGGGGTGTGCGACGGGCGGCTCCAGAAACCAGGCCCACGGGGCGGCGAGAAATTCCACGATGGCATAAACCGTCTGAGGATCGGGCCGGAGGGTGGACTGCCATCCAAAGGCCACATCCGTTAATGTGATGCGCATGAGCATGGCGGCCAGAACCCCGAGGTTAAATGCAATGCCCGCAAGCTGGGCCGTGTTAAACACCGGCCAGAAAAAGATCTTGCCGTAAACGGTTCGGCTCCGGCCCACCATGCCCACAATCTCCTGGAACCGGTTTTGCTGCTGCCGGGACAGGCGGGGGGAAATCCAGCCCATGAGCCGGAGAGCCAGACGCCGGAGCAAAGCGCTGATGAGAACATACAGACCGTTTTTGCCAAAAGACGGCCGGATGCGCGAAAGCACGGAGGCTGCGGCCAGCAATGCCAAAAGCAGGATTTGGGGGACAAGCAGCACCCACAGGCAGGTAAACACGTTGACCGGGGTGGTGCCGCCGTAGGAAAGAAGTGATCCGGCCAGTGCGGCACCGGCAAAAAAAGCGGCAAAAAAAACCAGCCATCCGGCCATGCGCATGGCCTGGGCATAGATTTGACCCGGCAGCATTTCTTGATTTTCACCGGCGGTTTGGTTTTGTCTCCGGGCCTGGAGCCAGTGTTTGAGCACGGACCTGCGGTCTGGGGCCTGCGGATGAAAGCTGACATACTCCAGGTAAATCCTGCGGTCTTCGGCTGCATCCCCGGCGTTGTCTGCATCAGCGCGCAGCCTGAGCAGATATTCCAGGTCCATGAGGTCATGAATTTGCCACAAGGCGGCCATGGTCGCGTCAGTTTCTAAATTCAGTTTTAAGTGTTAAGTGATTAAGTGTTAAGTAAAACAGTGGTTTTTTTTGAACTTTGAACTTTGAACCTTGAACCTTGAACAAGGTTTAAGGGTTCTGGTCTGACAGTCAATGTAGCACAAACCCGGCACCGGCACAACGCAGGGATCACTGCAGGAAAAAGGGCCTTGTTTGTAAGAATGAAAACTGTTTTGAATCGGGCATTGTGTTTTACCCATGTCTGTCTTATAATGGTTTAGTTAATCTGACAAAGGAGTTGTCATCCATTGGGATCTGCATATAGGGCATCCGCCTGTGATGCCGCACAACCGTTAAATCCCCATCGTGTTCATTTTGCCCGGCCGGACCTGGCAAACCTTAAAGCCTTTGCCACGGTGGTGGACATGCATTTTCACAGCCGGTATTCTGACGGGTTCAATGATATCGAAGCCATTGCCGGCCGGGTTCGAAAGATGGGCATCGGCATTGCCGTCACAGACCACAACGCTATTGGCGGTGCTTTGGAAATGGCCCGCCACAGGGATATCTTCAGCATCCCGGGCATCGAGGTCACCTCCAGGGAAGGGGCCCACCTGCTGGTTTATTTTTATGAAATCCATGATTTGGTAAGGTTTTATGAAAAGGACCTGCGGCCCTTTCTGGGAAAAGATGTCATGTCCTCGTGCGCCCTGTCCATGGAATCGCTGATTGCCTGCGCCCGTCAGTACAAGTGCGTGATTGTGTTTCCCCATCCTTTCTCAGCCGCCTATGTGGGTGTGTGCAACCCCATGTTTTCCAGCATTCGCCAGCAGTACCTGCTGGCCTCTGCAGACGGCATCGAGGCCATCAATGCCGGCAACCTGCACAAGTGGAACATGGACAGCACATTGCTGGGATTCAACCTGGATGCCGGGCTGACCGGTGGCAGTGACGGCCATAACCTGTTTCAGTTCGGCCGGGCCGTGACCTGTGCGGCGTGCCCAAGGGACCGGGCCGCGTTTCTCGATGCGGTGCGCGACTGTGCCACCCGGGTGGTGGGCAAGGAAATCAATATCCTGCGCAAGGTCACCTCCAACGGCATGAAGCTGCGCAGCAACTTCCGCAATTCATCCGAACTGTTCGGCAAAAACATCCGCTACGGATATGCCCTGATCCACAGCCGTTCCAGGCAGGTGCGCGATCGGATGCGCCGGCGCGGCAAATCCGCTTACAGGTAAGGGGAAAACAGCCACATCAGGGCATCGCGGGTTTTGACCGCAAAGGAGCGATTGTTGATATCCGTCAGATAAATCTGCCGGGAGCGGTCGATTTTTTCCGTCACATAGCCGGCAATGTCTTCCACCACGTTTGCGTCAAAAATCTCCACGTTGAGTTCAAAATTTAACTTCAGGCTGCGCGGATCCATGTTGGCCGATCCGATCTGGGCGTAATGGCCGTCTGCCACAAAAAGCTTTGAATGCACAAAAGGCGGGGGCTGAAAATAGATATTGGCGCCCCAGAACAAAAGCTCATATAGCATATTGTTGGTGGCCCACTGGATAAACGGCAGGTTGTTGACCGAGGGCAGCACAATATCCACCCGGGTGCCGCGCAGCACGGTGGTCTGGATGGCCGAGATCATCTCCACGGACGGCAGGAAATAGGGGGTCATGATCATCACGTGCTTTCTGGCCGTGGCCACCGCCCCCACCAGGATGGCGGAAAGCTTGTCCACCGGTTCACTGGGCCCGTCGGCAATGGCGCGGCACACGGCTTTTCCCCTTGACACCGTGGGTGTGGCCGTGGGCTCTATCGCCTGGCCCGTGCAAAACGACCAGTCCTCGATAAAGCTTTGCTCCAGCTGGCGCACGATGGGGCCGGTGAGGCGGAAGTGGGTATCGATAACCCGTTTGCTGTTGTCTTTGACTTCCGCCATGTGCCTGTCACCGATGTTCATACCGCCTGTAAATCCCACGTCTCCGTCGACCATCAGGGTTTTTCTGTGGGTGCTTAGGTTGATATGCAGCATGGGCAGGGGAAGAAGGCGCGGTGGCAGAAACCGGGTGCAGGCGATGCCGGCTTTTTCCAGCAGGGCGCTGGCTTGGGGTCGGGAATAAAGCTCGCCGAATCCGTCGACAATCACCCGAACCTCCACGCCCCGGGCTGCGGCTGCGGTCAGGGCCCCGATCATCTGCCGGCCTGCCGAATCCGTGTCAAAAATATAGGTGCACAGAAATATCCGGTGCTCGGCGTTTTCAATGGCCTGGATCATGGCCGGATAGGCTGCTTCCCCGTTGTGGAGCAGATCAATGCGGTTGCCGCCCACAAGGGGCGCCCGGGCGACATTGTCGGAGATGCGCGCGATATCGGACACCGCCCTGGAAACTTCCAGGTCCGCAGGCAGATACTTTGCGGTTTCAAGGGAATCTCCCCCCCCGGGCTCCACCCGGTGCGGATGGCGCTTGATTTCCAGTCTCCGGGCCCGGTTTCGGACCCGGTTGATGCCGAAAAGGAAGTAAACCAGGGGGCCCACAAAGGGAAATGTCAGGCAGACTGCCACCCAGACCAGGGCTGACTGGGGGGTGCGCTTGAAAAACAGTGCATGACCGGCAGACAGCAAAGAAAGGGGGATATTTAAGCCAACAATGATCCAATTGAAAACAGACATTGATCCTTATTCGGCTTCGAGTGCCGGGACCACCGGGTCCCGCAGGATTTGCTCCATGGCGGTTTTCGCGCTCTGAGCGGCTTCGGGAAATACCTTGTTCAAATTGCGGATGTGGCGCAGGTTGTCTGCGGTGCGCATGATCAGCATGGCCAGATCCCCTTCTGCGCTGTCCCACAGGGCAAGTACCGAGTCCCAGTCCCGGCCCGCGGTCCAGTGATACACGGTCATGGCCGGGCGCATGAACAAAAAGGGCGCGGCAAAGCCCTTTGCGATCATTTCCTTTGCAAAGGGCCGCAGGCCCTCCCGGATGCCCAGGTAGGCCTCTTCCAGGGTTTCGGGCACGTCCTTTGGGTGAATGCTGTCTTCGTCGGTTTCCCGCTCATTGACAAACGCGGCCATGACAGCCGCCAGAAGGGCCGGGTCGGATTGGGGAAACAGGTTTTGGCGAAAGCCCTCGGCCACCATCAGGGGATGATCGATTCTGAGCTGGGAGGCCCAGATGCCGTCTTCGGTGAGCCGGTTGTCTTTGTCCACGTAATCCTTCTGCTTTAAAAAATCAAGATGCCGGACAAATTCCGCCCATAAATGATCCATGTCCCGGATGCTGCCGGTCTGCTTTTTTTTCTTTTTGCGTTTGCTTTGGAACTGGAAATTGGCAAAGGACTTGTCGAGCAGTTCGCGCACCTGTTTGGGGGTGTGGGACAAAAGCAGGTTTAAGGTCATGGAGAAATTGATCTGGATCTGGCTGTCCACATCCGTGGGCTGGGCGTAAACCAGCCGGCCCACGTAGCGCGTGTCCATAAACCGGCCCGGGATGACCACGGCAAAACCGATGTTGTCCATGCCCCGGCGGCCGGCCCGGCCGGTCATCTGGTGAAATTCCGTGGGATTGAGGGAAACAAACTCCCGGCCGTTGAATCGGTCCGAGTTGAGAAAGGCAATGGTGCGGGCGGGAAAATTCACCCCTGCGGCCACCGTGGAGGTGGCAAACACCGCATCCAGATAGCCTTCTGTCATCAGGGTTTCGATCACCAGTTTCCATGCCGGCAGCTGGCCGCTGTGATGGGCGGCCACCGCCTTGTGCACCAGATCGGGCACCTGCTTGTGATCGGCCAGGTGGGGGGCCTTTTCAATGAGTTCGGCCACCCGCTGTCTTCTGCCGGCTTTGCGCTCCGGGTCTTCGACCACCTTGTAGTCAGCGCACAAAAGCAGGGCATTGTCGCAGTCCGCCCGGGATTTCAGAAAAAAAATGGCCGGCAGGAGGTTGTATTTGCGAAACACGGCCAGCACATCGCCCATTTTTGGAAGGCTTGCCCCGAATCCGCCACGTCTGGCATTGTTGGTGCTTTTGATAAACTGGAGCACCTTTTTATACAGCCTGGCCCCGCCGCCTTTTTTGTCCTTTTTGTCCAGCAGGGGAAACAGGGTGCCGGAAGGATGGAGAAAAAGCGGATACAAGGGCACGGGCCGCTTTTTTTCCTCCACCACAAGGCATTTGCGGCCCCGGATGGATTCCAGCCAGGCCGCGATCTGGGCGGCGTTTCCCACGGTGGCCGACAGCATCAGCAGCGGGATGCGCGCCGGCAGGTAGATCATGGTTTCCTCCCAGACCACCCCCCGGCTTTCGTCGCCCAGAAAATGGGCCTCGTCTAAGACCACAAGGTCCGTGCCCAGGTCCTCGCCATGGTGCATGGCATCATAGAGTTGATTTCGCAGGATTTCCGTGGTGCCCACGATAATCGGGGCATCGGTGTTTTCCTTGCGGTCGCCCGTGAGAATGCCCAGGTTGTCGGCGCCGAAGATTTCGGCAAATTCGCAGTACTTGGAGTTGGTCAGAGCCTTTAACGGCGATGCATACCAGGCCCGTCCGCCGGTGTCAAAGATCTGGCGGATGGCCTCCACGGCAATCCAGGTCTTGCCGGAACCCGTGGGCGCGGTTACCAGGCCGTCTCCCTTTTCCATGGCTTTTAGCGCCTGGATCTGGAACGGGTCGGGTTTAAACGGCCGCTTTTCCGGCCGGCCGATTTCGGCAAACACCTTTTTGAGTTTGGCGTCAGAGCCGGCCTTTAAAGGCTGGCGCTTTGCCTTGGCCGGCCCGCGCCGTTTTTTTGGATAAGGGCGCTTTTCAGCCATCAGAGCTTTTCAATCATTTTGATGATTTCAGACTTGGCCGCGGAGTCTGCTTCATACGGGGACACGCCGTTTAGGTCGGCCTCGATCAGCGCATCGTCAAAGGGCAAAAATCCCAGAAAGTCGAAATCCGACAGGTGCTTTTGCAGAAACTGCCGGTCTTTTTCCCCCCGGATTTTGTTGCCCACCAGCGAAATCTTGTCCAGGCCGATTTCGCCGGCCAGCTGCTTGATGTGCATGGCCGTGTCAATGCTTCTGCGGCCCGGCTCCACCACCACAATCAGCCGGTCCACAGCCCGTGCAGTGGCCCGGCCCAGATGCTCGATGCCCGCTTCCATGTCCATGATGACGACTTCATCCCGTGCCAGCACAATATGGGTGATCAGGGCCTTGAGCAGGGTGCTTTCCGGGCAGATGCATCCGGCGCCGCCTTTTTTCACGCCGCCCAGACGCATGAGCTTGATGTTGTCCAGCGTTGCCGAAAGCGCGTCAGGCAGATCATCCACCTTGGGATTCATTTTGAAAAACCCGCCGATGCTGCCGGGCTTGGCCTCGGTGCGCTCATAGACGAGATCCTTCATCTCTGAGATGGGAACGATGTCTTCGGCACCCTCGATGCCTACGGCTGCCGCCAGGTTGGCATCCGGGTCCGCGTCAATGGCCAGGACCCGTTTTTTCTGCTCGCTCAATGCCCGGATCAACAGGGCTGAAAACGTGGTTTTGCCCACTCCGCCTTTTCCGCTTACCGCCAGTTTCATTTGATTGTCCTTTTATGGCTATGAATTGAATTCATTTTCCCTGAACTGAGCGATTTTCTGCTTTAAAAATTTGAGATGCCCAGTTTCGGTTTTAATTATAAATTGCGATTTCATACTATTTTTAATATCATTAAACGATTTTGCAAACAAGTCCAGTCTGACGGCATGTCCGGGACGGTATCTGCGGGCCCGGCCCGGGCATGTTCATCTTTAATTGAATTGAATGTATCCTATGACATCTGAACAAAAGGCTTTTGATACAAAAAACCCACCCAAAAAACCTGAAATCCTTTCCCCGGCGGGCAACCAGGAGTCGTTTCTGGCGGCCCTGGCCGCAGGTGCGGATGCGGTTTACTGCGGCCTCAAGGACTTTAACGCGCGCATGGCCGCAGACAATTTCACCATTGAGCAGCTGGCCAGGCTCACCCGGCTGGCCCATGAGAACGGCAAAAGGGTCTATGTGGCCCTCAATACCCTGATCAAGCCAGATGAACTGGCAGACGCGGCAAAGCTGGCCGATCAGCTGTGCCGGCATGTCAGACCGGATGCCCTGATTATCCAGGATCCGGCCATGGTGGCCATTGCCGGGCAGGTCGGATTTAAGGGCGAACTTCATCTGTCGACCCTCGCCAATGTCACCTTTCCCGCGGCCCTGGATGTGGTACGCACCTTGCCGGCGGTCAGCCGGGTGGTGCTGCCCAGGGAATTTTCCATTGACGAGATCAAGGCGGCAGCAGAAAACTGCCCGGATGAACTTTCCCTGGAGGTTTTTGTCCACGGCGCCCTTTGCGACGGGGTTTCGGGCCGGTGCTACTGGAGCAGTTTCCTGGGGGGGAAAAGCGGACTGCGGGGCAAGTGCGTGCAGCCCTGCCGGCGGATTTACAACCAGGGCAAAAACCGCAGCCGGTTTTTTTCCTGCCAGGATCTGTGGATTGACGTGCTCACCAAGCTGCTGCTGGAAGTGCCGGCAGTATCGGGCTTAAAAATCGAAGGCCGCAAAAAGGGCCCGCATTACGTGTATTACACCACTGCCGCCTACAAGATGCTGCGCGATCACCCGGGCGACAGCGCTGCCCGCAAAACCGCCCTGTCATTTCTGGACCAGGCGCTGGGAAGAAAGCCCACCCATTACCGATTTTTGCCACAGCGGCCCTGGAATCCGGTGGATACTGACACCCAGACCGGCTCGGGCAGCCTCATCGGCAAGGTCCAGGGCCCGAAAACCAAACCCTATATGGATCCCAGAGACGCCCTGCTGCCCGGCGATCTTTTGCGCATTGGCTACGAGGACCAGTCCTGGCACCGCACCCTTCGCATTGCCAGACACGTTCCCAAAAAGGGCCGGTTTTACTTAAACCTTACAGAAAAGGAACGGCCGGCCAATGACACGCCCGTGTTTCTCATCGACCGGCGCGAACCGGAACTGACAGCCGAAATCAAACCCTTTGCCGACCGGCTCGAAGCTCTTCCGGAAAAAGGGGCTTCCCCGTCCCGGTTTAAAATCCAACTGCCGGCCAAAACCCTGCACCGCCATCCGGTTGTGGAAATGCAGGTGCAGCGGGACCTGCCCGAAGAAATGCCGGAAAGTGCCAATACCGGCATCTGGCTGCGCCCGGAGATGAAGCCGGGCAAGCTGCCCCTTACCAACCGGATCTGGTGGTGGCTGCCCCCGGTGGTCTGGCCGGATGCCGAAGCCGGGCTCCGGGCAGCGGTTGGCGCGGCCGTGGACAAGGGATTTAAGCAGTTTGTGCTCAACTCGCCCTGGCAAATGGCCCTGTTTCCCCCCAAAAAGGGCCTGCGGTTCTGGGCCGGTCCGTTTTGCAACATTGCCAATGCGCTTGCCATGGAAACCCTGGCGTCCATGGGTTTTTCCGGGGCAATTGTCAGCCCGGAGCTGGGAAAAAACGACTACACCCACCTGCCGGCCAAAAGTCCCCTGCCGCTGGGCATTGTGATCTACGGCAACTGGCCCCTGTGCATCTCCCGGGTGGTGGCCGAAGGCATGGCTGAAAACTCCCTTTTTAAAAGCCCCAGGGGAGAGCATGCCTGGGTGACGCGCATGGATGACAATTACTGGGTTTTTCCGGACTGGGCCGTGGATCTGACCGGTCACGGCCAGACCCTGGAGAATCTGGGCTACCGGGTCTTCGTGCACATGCACGAACCCCTGCCGGCCGGGGTGCATTTAAAAAAACGGCCGGGCAAGTGGAACTGGGACCACGGCCTGAAATAGGCGGGCAGGGCCGGGCGGGA
>JAGTVF010000350.1 GCA_018224315.1 Desulfobacterales bacterium
AGTTCCTCTGCGGTTTCCACGTGCACGGATTTCTTGCCGGAGCGGGCCGCAATATCGGCCAACCGCCGGGTGTTTCCGCTGTTGTAGCCGCCCACCACAACCACGGCATCCACATGCCCGGCCAGGGACTGCACCTCTGCCTGACGCTTTTCCGTGGAATCGCAAATGGTTTCAAAAACCCGGTAATGCGGCCGGTTTTCTCCGGCCCATTGCTTGACCTTTTCGAAAAACGCAGTGTTCTGGGTGGTCTGGGCAACGATGATGGCGTTTTCAAAGGCCGGCAGGGTCTCAATCTCCTGCAGGGAGTTGACCACATGGCCCCGGCTGCCGGCATATCCAAGCAGCCCCCGCACCTCGGGATGCTCCCGGTCTCCGGCGATAATCACGGCAAAACCCTGCTTTGCATGGCGGGCAATAATGGACTGAACCCGAATAACCCGGGGGCAGGTGGCATCAATGACCTTGAAACCGGCATCGCTGAGAGCATGCTTATCTTCCGGCGGTACTCCGTGAGCCCGGATGATCACCGTGCCCCGGCCGGTTTCCGGAATCTTTTCCAGCACGGAGATCTGCTTTTGCCCGAGAATGGCCAGAACCTGGGGATTGTGAATCAGGGGGCCATAGGTACAGATGGGCCCGTCATCCTGGTTGGCGGCATCCAGGGCCAGTTCCACTGCCCGGCGCACGCCCATGCAGAATCCGGCCGTTGTTGCGATTGTAATCTTCATGCATCTCCCGGGGACTGTTGGCCAGGCACCGGATTCAGGATTCATCCTTTTTGAAAAACACCTTGTGATCCACCAGGGAAAGGGAATGGATGGCCGCCCGGACAAATTTCTGCTCCCCGAAAATATTGACCAGATTAAACCCTCCGTCTTCAGGTTCGATGGTATCCACGGCCTCCATGATCAGTTCCGGTTCCTGATCTTTTATCAGATATGCATTGGCTTCGCACATTTTCAATATACTCCTGTTTCAATTAAATGCGTCTATCCAGGGCTGCAGATGCTCGGCAATGAGCACATCCAGCAGATGGGGCAGGGGCATGCTCGAAGCACCCACCACTGCCACGTTTTCCTGGGAGAGGGGCACCAGCATCTTTGGCGCGGGGCTGGATGCCACGGCCCCGGCAATTTCCGGTGTTACCTCGCCCATCATGGCATTGGCCATGACAATGCCCAGGGGCCCGATGAGCACATCCATGCGGGCCACGGTCTGCACAATGGCATTTTCTCCGGAGGCTCCCCGATTGGCGCGGGCCTTGAGCATCTGGGCGGTGGCAATGGCGTTGGTGCCAAGGGCCACAATCTCCACGTCCTCTTCAAACAACGCCCGCAGCCGCTTGATGATGGCCGCCCCAATACCGCCGCCCTGCCCGTCTATGACACAGATGGTTTTCATTCTATAATTTTTTCACCTTTCGAAGCTGCCGGCGGCGGCTTTTGGGCAGGCGCCTGGCCGGCCCTTTTTTCCGGGTGGTCGGCACCCAGCCCTGGCGGTCCCCGTCTTCGACGCCGGCCCCCTTGGCGTCCATCATCTTTGCCATTTCCATTTTTTCCTCAAACTCTTCCGGATCCACGGGCACTGCATTTTTTGCAGCCACTTTGGCCGCCAGCTCCCGGTCCGCGGTAACCACCATGGCCTTTTGCGCATCGCGGCAGGCCATATTTACGATTACCGAATCCGCGGTTTGCCCGTGCCGTGAAAACCGGATCCGTATTCCTTTTTCAGCGGATCTGGCCTCAAAAGGCTCATTGTTCCGGCCGCCGTCAAATACCACGGTAATCTTGTAGCCCCTGATCCGCTTGTAAGCGGCCAGCTCGTCAATCAGGGCCCGGCGCCCCAGTTCAAGGCTCTTATTTTCGGCGCGGCGCAATCGGTCAGACCTGCGGATCAGGTTGTAACCGTCTATGATCAGGTGCAGGGCCATGATCTAGTCGGTTTTGAGCAAAGCCAGAAGACGGTCCAGATCATTGTCATCATAGAACTCGATCTCCACGCGCCCTTTTTTGCCCCGCCGCTTGATTTTCACCCGGGTGCCGAACCTGCGCCCCAGGTCCTCTTCAAGACCGGTAAAATGGATTTCCTCGCTGGAAGCCGCGGGCTGCGGGCCGGCATGGATTTGTTTGTTCAGCCGTTCCACCAGTTTTTCGGTTTCCCGGACGGAAAGCTTACGGGAAACCACCGTCCGGCAGGCCGTTTTCTGCAAAGACGGATTGTTTGCGCCCAGAAGCGCCCGGGCATGGCCCATGCTCAGATCCCCTGTGCGCAAATGCTCCTTGACCGTGTCTTCAAGCTGATTTAACCGCAGAAAGTTGGCCACTGCCGAGCGGCTCTTGCCCACCTGGCCGGCCACCTGCTCCTGGGTTAAGCCGAACTCATCAAGCAGCCGCTGATAGGCCTCGGCCTCGTCCAGAGCGTTGAGATCCGCCCGCTGGATATTTTCAATAATGGACAGGGCCAGCAGCTGCTGATCCCCGATGCCCCGAACCACCACCGGCACGGTGAACAGGCCCGCCATCTTGGCGGCCCGAAGCCGGCGTTCGCCGGCAATGAGTTCATAGCCGTTTTTGGCCTCCCGAACCAGCAAAGGCTGAAGCACGCCATGGATTTTGACGGATTCGGCCAGTTCGGCCATCTCTTCCTGTGGAAACTGCCTGCGGGGCTGAAAGGGATTGGGACAGATGCGATTGATATCACATGGAAAATAATCGGGCTGCTGGTTCTGGTCTCCGATCTCAATATCCGGAAACAGCGCATCCAAACCTTTTCCAAGGCCGCGCTTGCGTTTTTTCTCGGTTTCGCCGGCATCATCGGCTTTCATGGCCCCCCCTTTTCATGAGCATTTTTCAGCTGGCGGTCTTTTGCAGCCCCGTGGCTCCGGGTGCATTGTGCTTCCGGAGCATTTCCCTTGCCAGAGCACTGTAGCTCACCGCCCCCGGCGAAGCCGGGTCATAGGAAAGAATGGGTTTGCCGTAGCTGGGGGCCTCGGCCAGACGCACGGCCCTGGGAATCCGCGTATCATAGACCATGTCTTTGAAATATTTTTCCGCATCTTCGGCCACCTGCCCGGAAAGATTGGTCCGCTTGTCAAACAGGGTCAGCAAAATCCCCTCGATTTTCAAAGACGGGTTCATTCGCTGCTTGATCCGCTTGACCGTCTGCAGAAGCTGGCCCAGTCCTTCCAATGCGTAAAACTCGCTCTGCAGGGGAATGAGCACCCCGTGGGCGGCGGTCATGGCGTTGACGGTCAGCAGATTCAGGGAAGGCGGACAATCCAGCAGGATATAATCATAGGCCTGGCTGCACGGGGAAAGCAACTGCTGAAGCAGCCGCTCCCGTGCGGCATCGCCTAACATTTCCACCTCAAAACCGATTAACTCCACCCGGGACGGCATCAGCGATAGCCGCGGCACACCGCTTTCAACAATGATGTCCTGGGCATCGGCATGGCCGATCAAACCGTGATACAGGGTCTTTTCCAGTCCGCTTTTGTCGATTCCCAGGCCCGTGGTGGCATTGGCCTGGGGATCACAGTCCACAAGAAGCGTGTTTTTGCCGGCATGGGCCAGGGCGGCAGCCAGATTGATGGCGGTGGTGGTTTTGCCCACCCCTCCCTTTTGATTTGCAATGCAGATCATATGTGCCATAATAAATCCTCTGTACCATAAAAAAAACTGTTTGCAAATTCAAGAATACATGTCCGGAGAACCAGTCGTGAAACAAATCAAGCAAGCCATCGCCTTGTTGCTGACATTATGCCTGATGCTGTGGCCCGCAGGCGCCACAGCCGATGCCATGACCGTCAAGGAGGAAAAGCAGCTGGCGGAAGAATTCCTTGAAACGATCCAAAAGCATTACCATGTCATCGATGATTTTATCATCCACGAATATATCAATGACCTGGGCGGGCGCATTCTCGAAAACCTGCCGCCCCAGCCCTTTGACTACAAGTTCCATGTGATCGACCAGGACACGGTCAATGCATTTGCCGGCCCGGCCGGAAATATCTTTATATTTTCCGGGCTGTTTGAAACCATGGACACCGAAAGCGAACTGGCCGGAATCGTGGCCCATGAAATCGCCCATGTCTCGGCCCGGCACATATCCGACATGATTGAAAAATCCAAAAAAAGCCAGATCCTGTCCATGGCCGGAATGATTGCCGGCATCCTCGTTGGCCTGGGCGGGGCTTCGGCGGTGGGCAGTGCCCTTTCCATGGGCTCGCTGGCCGCCGGCCAGAGCATGATTCTGGCCTATACCCGGGAAAACGAACTGGAAGCCGATTTTCTGGGCCGCCGGTATCTGCTCGAAGCAGACTATGACCTCTACGGCCTCCGGGACGCCCTGCGCAAAATCCGGAACCGGGAATGGTACGGGGAAGAGCAGGTCCCCACTTATCTCAAAACCCATCCAGCCACCCGTCAGCGGCTGACCAACCTGGAAAACATGCTGATGCACCACCCGGAGAACAAACCCTCTGACAGCTTTGCATTCCAGCGCACCCGCGCCCGGCTCAAAGCCCTTTACGGCCAGTCCGGCCGGGCTGTCAACCACTTTCGCCAGCAGTTTGAAAAAAATCCTGAAGATCAGGCCGCCCTATACGGGCTGGCACTGGCGCTGGCCGAAAGCGGCCAGCCCGAATCCGCCCTGGAGGCCATAAAGAAAACCGTCGCCCGGCGGCCGGATGATCCGTTCATGGCCATTGACCTGGGACGGATCTTTTTTCTTTCCGGAAAGCATGAAAAAGCCATTCAAACCCTTTCCGGCATTGACAATATTTCCCGCTACGGGCCTGACGGGCTGTTTTACCTGGGCCGCAGCCACATGAGCCGGGGCGATTTTGATAAAGCCATTGCCGCATTCAGGGAAACCAATAACAATTTTCCGGATCATGAACGCACACTTTACTTTCTGGGCAATTGCTACGGGGAACAAAACCGTCTGGATCAGGCCCATTATTACCTGGGCCGCTATTACCGGAAAACCGGGGATGCGGAAAATGCACAATTCCATTTTAACCGGGCCCTGGACAGAACCGGAAGCCAAACCCTTGCGGAGAAAATCCACAAGGAACTGGCAGAAACCAGAAAAATGCCGGAAAAAGAGGAGGAGACAGACGACAACAGCCCTTACCGGGATTTTTACTTTTCCGGGCAGGCGGGTGCCGGAGTGTTTGAGTCCCGGTCTACATCCGGTCAAAATGGGAAAATTTCATGGTAAAGGTGCCACGGCCCTGGGAGGCCGAACGCAGGGCCGTGGTATAGCCAAACATCTTTGAAAGGGGGGCAATGGCGGTGATGATCTGGTTGTCGCCCTTTGCGGCTATGGATTCGATCTTGCCCCCCCGGGAATTTAAGTCCCCGATCACTTCGCCCATAAACGATTCCGGAACGTAGACATCCACATTCATGATGGGTTCGAGCAGGTAAGGATCTGCTGCGGCAAACATTTCCCGGCAGGCCATGGAGGCGGCAACGGAATAGGCCAGAGAAGATCCCAGTGATTCGCGAAACGCTCCGCCGGTAATTTTCACTTCCAGGTCCACCACCGGATATCCCATCAGCTCTCCGTATTCCATGGCTTCGCGAACGCCCTTTTCAACCGCCGGGACAAACTGGGCCGGAAGCACCTCCTCTGAAACCTCTGCGGCAAAGCTCACTCCGCTGCCCCGGGAAAGGGGCCGGGCTTTGAGCGCGACTTCGGCAAAATGCCGCTGACCGGCCACCTCCCGGTCAAACACACCATGGCCGGATGCCTGCTTTGCAATGGTTTCCCGATAGACCACCTGGGGTTTGCCCACGTTGACGTTTGTCTTGTACTCCCGCCGCATTCGGCTGATAATCACATCCAGGTGCAGCTCACCCATGCCGGACAAAAGGGTCTGGCCCGTGTCCTCGTCCTGTTTGACATGCAGAGTGGGATCTTCAGCCATGAGCTTTTCGAGCACCTGGGGCAGTTTTTCCTGATCATCATGGGTTTTGGGCTCAATGGAAATGGAAATCACCGGTTTGGTGAATTTCATCTGTTCCAGCAGCACCGGATTGTCCTTGTCGC
>JAGTVF010000351.1 GCA_018224315.1 Desulfobacterales bacterium
CCAGGTAGGAAAACAGCCGGGTGGCCTCCACGCTGTTGATCACCGGCATTAGCTCGTCTTTTTTCTTGATATGAGGGAAAAACATGGTGGGCGAATAGCGGTGCTGCACCTTGATGGGATGAACACAGACCTGGCCCTGATAGTTGTAGACATCAATGAGCACCTGGGTGGTCTCCCGGATGCGGGCGATGGCCTTGAAAGAATGCCGGTTTCTCAGGATTCCGAAATAGGCTGTGGTATTGAGCTCAAACAAATACGGACAGGTGATGAAAAAAAAATCCCCGATCATCAGGTCCGTGGCCCAGACATGCTGCAGATCCGACAATGAATCAAAAACATAGCAGACATCCCGCCCCTGCCGGGTGATAATGCTATGGACCTCGGCGGAAAAGGACTCAAATCCGTTTTCGGTTCTTAAGTGATAGACGACAACATTATCGCGGGGCTCCACCAGCGGAATATGCCGGGCAAAACGCATGTAGACCACCCGTTCATTTCTTGCCAGTGCGCTGCTGACAAAGGGCGTTACAAGACGCTGGTAATCATCGATGCTGTCGACCTGCCAGACCACGTTATCGCCACGGCGCAGGTGATCAATGATTGTATCCAGGCTTGGCCAGCCTGTGCTGACATGGGAGTAGTAAGCCATTGTTGAAATCTTCACGCTTTATCAAAAGGATTCAGACAGCATTGACCGGATGGCGGTTTCAGAACGACGCTTTGGGCCTTTCTATTAATTATCACAGTTTGTGCCATATTGAAAACAGGGTTTCAACAACACAGCAGACCGGAATTTGATTTTTATTCAATACCGCTACCGAACGTTATATCCCGTTTTGCGCCACGGTAGCAAAAAGCGACCGCATGGCTGACATCTCATTTCATCAAACAAATAACCTTCTGAAATAAAATTAAATTAATTTAACTTCATTCTATATTGAGCATACTGGCATCAATTTTGTATTCTTTGTTAACAAAAAGAAAAAAAACGCTTCAATGACATCCAAACCCAAACCTTGAAAAGGATAAAGGCATTGATCATGAATTTTGAAAACATCGCCATTGTATCTTGCGGCACACTGAGCCCGGAACTCAATTACCTGCGCCAGGAAGGATTCCTAAACCCGGCGCATTTGTACTTCACCACCCCCGGACTCCATGAAGATCCCCGGGAACTGGAAAACCAGCTCACGGATAAGATCCGAAAAGCACAGGAGAAAACCGAAAAAATCCTTGTTGTTTATGGCGGGAAGTTCTGCTATGTCAATATCGGTGACGTTACCCGGACCATTGACACGGTGATCCAGGAACAGGGCGGCAATATCGCCCGGATTAACGCCACCCATTGCATGGACATGCTCGCAGGCAAAGACCAGCGACAGGAACTGGCAAACGGGGAAAAAGTGCTGTGGCTCACCCCTGGATGGATCAAATTCCGCCATCAGGTATACAAGGGATGGGACAAGGGGCTGGCCAATGAAAATTTCCCCAAACATACCGGCGGTGCCATGGTACTTGACGCCATCGGTTTTATGGACCAGTACATGGCGGAAAAGCCCGAGGAACTGCTGGAATATTCGGACTGGATGGGCATACCCATCCAGCCCTGTCCCATTACCCTCGAACGCTTCAAATCCCTTCTTGAGGAGCAGGCCATTGCCCTGGCAGGCTGAAATAAAGGCAGAAAATTAGCCCATGGTTTGGATTGTTCTGATTCTGGCCGGCTTATTTGAAACCGGCTGGGCCATTGGATTAAAATACACCCAGGGCTTTACCCGACTGTGGCCAAGTGTGTGGACTCTTTTGGCAATGCTGGCCAGCGTCTGGCTGCTGGGGCTTGCCATGAAAAGTCTGCCCGTGGGCACCGCCTATGCAGTATGGGTGGGCATTGGTGCGGTGGGCACCGTGATTCTGGGCATTGCACTGTTTGATGAGCCGGCCGGCGCCCTCCGGCTCATCAGCATCGGCTTAATCATTGCCGGAATCATCGGGCTCAAGCTGGCAAGCCCCACCTGAACCCAATCCTACCGGTTTGGAAAGCTTCTTTATAACGAAAATCAAAAGATCTCAGGCCGCTATTTCTTATCGGAATAGTCATACCAGCCCTTGCCGGTCTTTTCGCCGTATTCCCCCTTGACGTAATGTTCCACCACGCTGGGAGAAGGCCGCTGGGCCGGATCACCGGTTTCCTTGAAGCTTTCCATGGCCATGGTATAGGCCAGGTCAATGCCGGTGAGATCGTTTAAGCGGAACGGTCCCATGGGATGGCCGGCGCCGTAGACGCAGGCCTTGTCAATGTCTTCCACAGAGGCCACACCCATGTCCAGCAGCCACAGGGCCTCATGGTTAATTGCGCGAAATATGCGATTGAGCAGAAATCCGTCCACTTCCTTTTTCAGGTGCACGGGGACCTTTTCCAGGTTTCGGCACAGTTCCATGGAGATTTCCACTGTTTCATCGCCGGTATGAGGCCCCTGGACCACCTCCACCAGCTTCATGACAAGAGCGGGATTGAAAAAATGCAGGTTGCACACTTTTTCCGGCCGCTTGGTGGCATCAGCGATTTTGGAGCTGACAATAAAGGAGCTGTTGGTGGCCAGAATGGCATGATCCGGGGTGATCCGTTCCAGGTCGGCAAAAATCTTTCTTTTCAGGTCCAGGACCTCAAGCACGGCCTCAATCACATAATCGGCCTCTTTGGCGGCATCCTCGAGACGCAGGGTAAAGCGGATGTTGTCTCTGGCCTGCCTGGCCTGCTCTTCGGTAAGTTTGCCCTTTTTGACCCGGCCGGGCAAATAATTGTCCACAAAGGCTTCGGCCTTTTTGAGCACATCTTCCTTGACATCGGTGCAGACGGTTTTATACCCCTTTATGGCACACAGGGTGGCAATCTGATGCCCCATGTTGCCGGCCCCGACCACGGTAATGTTTTTTACGTCGTCGATGTTCATAATGTCTCCTTCTTCAATGTTTACGGGTTATTGGTTTTTTGGAAAAATCTCATTAAAACAATCAAAATTTCCTTGGGTCAACAGTTTTGTGCATGAACACGGGCAGAATTATATGAACAGTCGTTTCCCTCAGCAAACCCCTTTCCAAACCGGTTTCTTCGGATCTCTGCGCACCGGACTTGAAAATGCCTTCCTGTTAGGGTAATGATGGACAAGGAAACGGCGCTCCACGGCCTGCCGCACAGAGCCGGCAGCCGCTTTTGGATCACCCCGGATGGCAATAAGGAGAGCTCATGGAAGAAAAGACCCGAGAAAACGTATACACCGCCTTTATCGGCGAGGCCAAGGCCTACTTCAGGCTTCTGGCCTACGCGGAAAAAGCCGAGGAAGAAGAGGTTCCCCAAATCGCCCTTTTGTTCCGGGCCATTGCCGAAGCCGAGCGGGTGCATGCCACCCGCCATTTAAACCTGGTCAGAGATCTGCTGGTCAAGGACACGGATACCAACCTGCTCGATTCTTTTAAACGCGAGCAGTCCATCAGTGAAAACGAATATCCGGAAATGATCAAGGCCGCCGAAGACGAGGGCGAAACCCAGGCAGCCATCACTTTCGGCCATGCCCGGGATGCAGAGGCCTATCATGCAAAGCTCTATGAGCGGGCCCTTTACCAGGTCATCAAAAACACGGTCAAGGCTTATCAGGTCTGCCAGGTCTGCGGGTATGTCACAGATAAAAAAGCCCCGCAGAAATGCCCGGTGTGCGGCGCTCCCAGAGAAAAATTCAAAACTGTTGAATAAAGCCTATAGACTGGCAAATCCAAAATATCCCGGCATCCGGGAGAAAGGCAGGATCCCATGACCATAATGAAAACAATCCAACCCGCAGAATGCTTTATGGGACGGCTCACCCACGGCGCGGATCTGCTCGATGAAATCACCGCCCTGTGCAGGGAAAAAAACATCCGGCTCGGACGCCTGGAGGCCATCGGCGCAGTCCAGCGGGCCCGGTTGGCCTATTATGACCAGAAAACACGGGAGTACCAGTTTTTCACCCTGGACCAGCCCCTTGAAATCGCAAAGCTTTCGGGCAATATTTCCATAAAAGACGGCCAGCCCATGGTCCATGCCCATCTCACCCTGGCCGACGGGGCCGGAAACGCCTACGGGGGCCACCTGGCCCAGGGCACCGTGATTTTTGCCTGCGAGCTGATTGTTGAAAGCTACGACGGCCCTGTTTTTGAAAGAAAATATGACGAGGAAACCGGTCTTCCCCTGTGGGCCACCGATATCTGATCGACAGCCCAAAAGCTCATAAAATGCCGGCAGGCCGCCCCCGGTGGGCTTGCCGGCAACAGGAACGCCATGAAATTTGCCCTGTTTGCCCTGACCATGACCGGCATCATGCTGATGATGCATTACGCGGTGTTCCGCAGCACTATTTCCTTTTTTCAGATCAGCCGCCCCGGGGTCCGGTATCTGTTGTATGGGGCCATGGTCCTGCTGAGCTTTTCTTTTATCACCGCTTTTGTGGCCATCCACTGGCGGGAAAATCCCTGGACCATTGCTTATTACCGGTTTGCCGCTGTGTGGACTGGTTTTTTAATCCACAGCCTGAGCGCTGCAGCCGCCGCCTGGGTTCTGCTGGGAGCCTGCCGGCTGGCCGGGATTGGCCTGCCAATCAAAAGTATCGGCATGATTATGCTCGCCCTTGCGGTCATGGCTTCCGGCTATGGCCTCTGGTCGGCGTTTCATCCGGTGGTCCGCTATGTTTCCGTGCCGGTTGCCCATCTGCCCGAGGCCTGGAAAAACAGCAAAATCGCAGTGCTTTCCGATCTGCACCTGGGGCTGATGCACCAGCAGGGTTTTGCCCGGCAGACAGTCAAAACTGTCAACCGCCTGAAGCCGGATCTGGTGCTGATCACCGGAGATCTTGTCGACGGCATGGGCGGTCCCTATAAAGACAACCTCAAGCCCTTAAACGATCTGAAAGCCAAACACGGCTTGTTTTTTGTCACAGGCAACCACGAGCATTACGTGGGCATTGAAAAGGCATTGCAGCTCATTGAAAAGACCCCCTTGCGCGTTCTCGACAATGAAGCCGTGGAAATCAACGGGCTTGAGCTCCTGGGGATCAGCTACCCGGGCATTGGCTCTGTTGCGGATCTGCGCAATTTTACACAGGAAAAAACATCCGGGACCGTTCGTATTGTGATGTTTCACACCCCCACGGAAATGGGTATGCATAAAGAGGCCATCCGGGATCAGCACCTGGCCAACTACTGGATGCCCGACACCCGGTTTATCACCAACCGCGATCTCAACGCTGATCTTCAGATCTCCGGCCATACTCACGGCGGCCAGATTTTTCCCTTCCAGTTTCTGACCCGATGGCTTTACCGGGGCCATGACCACGGGCTGAAAAAAATCGATGATTTCTGCCTCTACACCACATCCGGCACCGGCTCCTGGGGCCCGCCCATGCGAACCGCCGGCCGGCCTGAAATCGCCGTGCTCCGGCTTGTCAAAAACCAGGGGAAATGATACAGGACAAACCATGACAATCAATGAACGCATATACCGGTACGCAGTGGATACGGCCGCAGCCCATGAAATAAAAGATGTGCGCATCGGCCTGGGATATACCGCAGTAATGATCGAAAACGGCCGGACCGGCCTTGCAGCCACGCCCAAAACCCATCTGCACCAGGGATGCACGGTGTTTACCGGCATGCTTCCCCTGATTGATAAAAATGCAGAACAGCTGCTTGCCCTTGTCAATTCCAATGATCCCATTGAAACCGCCGTGGGACTGGCCACGGCCAATGCCCTGATCAATACCCCCAATGCTGATCTGGATACCGGGGATGTGCTGACCAAAATCCAGGTCACAAGCAGCGACCGGGTGGCCATGGTGGGTCATTTTGCCCCCCTGGTCAAACCGATCCGGGATGCGGGCGCGGAGCTCAACATATTTGAGCAGATTGCCACACCCGACCGGGGCATGCGCCCCTCATCGGAAATCCCCCAGAAGCTGCCCGGGTGCACAATCTGTTTGCTGACGGCCACGTCCATTATCAATAAAAGCTTTGATGATCTTATCGGCCACACCCGCAACTGCCGGGAGGTAATCCTGCTGGGAGCCTCCACGCCCCTGATCCCGGAAATCTTTGCAGACACACCGATTACCGGACTTTCCGGCGTCATTGTCACCCGGCCTGAAGAACTGCTCCACATTGTCAGCGCAGGCGGGGGCATGCGCCGGTTTAAAGGTGTTATTGAAAAAGTCAACCGCCCGGTCACTCAAGGCGACTCAGCGTCTTTGAAAAATGAAATCTGACCACAGGAACAATTGACATGGCCGGAAACCTGCTTCTGCAAAACACAATGACCGGGGAAAAGCAGCGGTTTGATCCCCGCCATGGGGGCAAAGAAGTCAAGTTGTTTACCTGCGGGCCGTCCATATACAACTGGCCGCATATCGGCAACTACCGCACCTTTCTGTTTGAAGACATCCTCCAGCGCTACCTGCAATATCTGGGATACACGGTAAACCGACTGATCAACTTCACGGACATGGAAGACAAGGCCATTTTCCGGGCCAATGAACTGGGCGTCAGCCTCGGGGAACTCACCGGCCCGGTGGCGGACCGGTTTTTTGCAGACTGCCGGCAGCTTAACATCAGCCTGCCCGAAACCATTGCCCGTTCCACCACCTGCGTGGATCAGGCCGTGTTCTTGATCCAGCGGCTGATCGAAAACAACATCGCTTATTTCCACAAAGGCGATGTTTTCTTTGATCCTCTGAAATTCAAGGGTTTCGGCCGGCTCTACGGGCTGGATATGTCAAAGTGGCCGGCCAAAAAAATCCGGTTTAAAAAAGACACCTATCCGGGCCAGCGCTGGAACCTGGGCGATTTTATCCTGTGGAAGGCCTGGCGCAAAGCTGACGGCGATATCTTCTGGCACACCCCTCTGGGAAAGGGCCGTCCGGCCTGGAATGTTCAGGACCCGGCCATGATCACCGAGCATCTCGGCTATGAACTCGATATCTGCTGCGGAGGCATTGACAACATCTACCGCCACCATGACTATAACATCGCCGTGGTGGAAGGGGTTTCGGGCAAAACCCTGGCCCCGTTCTGGCTTCATGGCGGCCACGTGCGCATCCAAGGGGCCAAGATGTCCAAAAGCCGGGGCAATATCGTTTATGTCACAGACCTGCGCAGCCTGGGATACCACCCCCGCCACATCCGGTTTTTCCTGATCCACGGCCGATACCGGGACAATCTGAACATGACACGGGACCGGCTGGACCTGGCCCGGGGCCGGGTGGAAACGTTCCGGGAAATGGCGGCGCGGTTAACAGCACAGACAAAATTTGCCGCCGCATCAGACCCGGCAGCCAGCGACCTTGTCCGGGATCTGCAAACCGATTTTGAAAAATCCATGAATGATGATTTAAATGTCAAAGACGCCTTTGACACCCTCTACACCACCCTCAGCCGCCTGGCCGAAAAGGCCGCAGCCGGCCTGCTGGCCCAGAAGGACGCACAAACCGCCCACAGCCGCCTCCGGGCCATCGACCGGGTGCTGCACCTGCTATAGAAAATCGCTGCCGGCCATTTTCTGACCGGGTTTCTTGCAAAAAGAAAACCCATGAATTTTTGACAGAGCGGCAGATAAGCAACTTCAAAAAAGTTGCTGGTTATGCTTGGTGAAACACTTCCAAGGAAGTCCAAGGCCGGGGTCGGTTTTTGAAGCGACATTGAGCGTTTACGGAAAAATTCAGCAAATGCCGGAGCGAAAAAACCGACCCCGGCCGCAGGACTTCCTTCCTGAGAAACATCAAGCAATCTGAAAGGCTGTTAAGCCGATGTATTGTCGCCTCCCGGGTCCGAAGGATCCATGGCCCTGGCCCGGATGATTTTCCGGGCCCCGTATTTTTCCCAGATGGCATCCATGGCCGTGTCGATTTTTTCCCATTTTTCATGCACAGCCCCGTTTTCTGCAAACAGGGACTGCTGCACCGGGGTGTGCTCATCGGCCAGGTCACTGGCCCCCAGTCCCACCAGCCGCACGGGTTTTTCAAACCTGTAGGCATCGAGCAAATCCGCGCCGGTGCGGTATAACGCAGCCGAGCAGTTGCCCGTTTGTTCCAGGGGCGCCTGGCGGGTGACCTGGGTGAAATCCGAATGCTTAATCTTGATGAAAACGGTTTTGGCCCGCAGGCGGTGACGCCGCAGCTGCCGGCCCACATCTTCAGCATGGGCCAGAAGATGGGTTTTGAGTTCGTTTTTATCACGGGTATCAGCAGCAAGGGTCTGCTCTGCGCTCACAGATTTCACCGGCCGCACCGGGGTGACCCGGCTGCGGTCAACTCCCATTGCAAGCTCATGGAGCCGCGTGCCGAAACTGCCCAGATGCCGGACCAAAACAGCCTTGTCATAGCCGGCCACATCACCCAGGGTGGAAATGCCCATGCGCTCAAGTTTTTGGCCGGCCACCCGCCCGACACCGGGCACCTTCTGCACCGGCAGGCGGTAAATGAAATCGGCTGTTTGTTCCATAGAGATCACTACCAGGCCGTCGGGTTTTTCCAGATCCGATGCGATCTTGGACAGAAACTTCAGGGACGCGAGGCCCACCGAGCAGGTAAGGCCCGTTTCCCGGCAGACGGCCTGCTTGATCTGCGCGCCGATGGATTTCGGATCTCCCAGAAGGCGGCCGCATCCGGCGATATCCAGGTAAGCCTCGTCGATGGACACCGGTTCCACCAACGGAGAAAATCCGGACAGAACATCCATGATCCGCCGGGAGATTTCCTTGTACCGCCGGGGCCGGGGGGAGAGAAACACCCCTTCAGGACACAGCCGGCGGGCCCGGTACATGGGCATGGCCGAGCGCACTCCGAATTTTCTGGCCTCGTAGCTGGCCGCAGACACCACCCCCCGGTCCGAGATCCCGCCCACGATCACGCACCTGCCGGCCAGTGCCGGATCATCTTTTTTTTCCACTGACGCGAAAAACGCGTCCATGTCCACGTGAACAATCATGGCCCGGGTCTTTGTTTTTCCGTTATGTCAATCCGCAAACAGGCTCACGTGGCAAAAGCCTGCCACATCCACCAAGCCCTTGTCTGTAAGCCGCAGTTCCGGAATTACCGGCAGGGCCAGAAAGGAAAGGGCCATAAACGGATCCGCCAATGCACAGCCCAGGTCTGCGGCCGCCTGGTTGAGCTTTTCAATCCTGTCCTGCACCGAAGAAAGGGGCTGATCTGACATGAGCCCGGCAATGGGAAGGGCCAGAGATGCGGTGATTTTCTGGTCCGAAGCCACGGCCAGGCCCCCGCCCATGTCAATGACAGCCCGGACAGCCGCCCGGATATCAGCATCATCAACGCCTGCTGCAATAATATTGTGGGAATCATGGGCCACGCTTCCGGCAATGGCCCCGGAGGGCAGGCCGAAGCCGGAGACAAACCCCAGGCCGATATTGCCGGTGGCCTTATGGCGCTCCACCACGGCCAGCTTGATCAGATCCCGGCCCGGATCGGACACGGCATGGCCGTCTTTTATCCGGGCATCCAGGATGCGCGCCTGCGTGGTGAGCTGGCCCGGGCAGAGGCCAATCACCCGAATCCTCCGGCCCCGGGCGGGGATGGCAAAATCCATATCGGCATCGCCCGCATTTATGGAACCCGGGTAGCTGCCGGGCTCGGCCCCGGGATCGGGGAAAATCGCCTCCCCGTTTTCTGCGGCCAGAATTCCGGCACAATAAACCGAAGAAATGTCAAAGTGCTGCAGATCCGGCACCACCACCAGATCCGCCCGACGGCCCGGGGCAATGGCGCCCAG
>JAGTVF010000352.1 GCA_018224315.1 Desulfobacterales bacterium
TCCCGGGTGGTGCTATACCCCATTGCTGACGCCCTTCATTTGGTTCACGGCCCGGCCGGGTGCGCGGCCTATACCTGGGATATCCGGGGCGCGCTTTCCTCGGGCCCGGAGCTGCATCGGATGAGCTTTACCACAGATCTGCGGGAAAAGGACGTGATCTTTGGCGGGGAAAAAAAGCTGGCCGCGGTGCTCGATGAACTCATCGACGCCTACCGGCCCAAAGCCGCCTTTGTCTATGCCACCTGCATTGTGGGGCTGATCGGCGATGATGTGGAGGCCGTGTGCCGCAAAACAGAGAAACAAAAACAGATCCCGGTGCGCCCGGTGCATTCCGAAGGTTTTAAGGGCACCAAGAAAGACGGCTACAAGGCGGCCTGCGATGCCATGTTTTCCTTAATGGATGCAGTGCCCGCTGCCCCGGGCCCCGGCGAAAGTCCCTTTCGGATCAACATCCTCGGTGAATTCAACATTGGCGGCGAGGCCTGGATCATCCGGGAATACTACCGGAAGATGGGCGTGGACGTGGTCTCGGTGATGACCGGAGACAGCCGGGTGGCCGACATCCGGCAGGCACCGGGGGCGGCATTGAACGTGGTGCAGTGCTCCGGGTCCATGATCCACCTGGCCCGGAAAATGGAAGAGACCTATCAAATCCCCTTTATCCGCGTGTCTTACTTCGGCCTGGAGGACACGGCCCGGGCCCTGTATGACGTGGCCGCCCATTTCAGCGACCCGGAGGTCACGGAAAACACCCGCAGCCTGGTGGCCGGCGAGATCCGGGCGGTCTCTTCTGAGCTGGAGGCGGCCAAAAAGGCGCTTTCGGGCAGAAAAGCGGCCATTTACGTGGGCGGGGCGTTTAAGGCTTTTTCCCTGATCAAGGCCTTAAAAACCCTGGGCATGGAGGTGGTGCTGGCCGGATCACAAACCGGCACCGACGAGGACTACCAGGTGCTGCGCGACATGTGTGCGCCGGGCACCGTGATTTTAGATGATGCCAATCCCCTGGAGCTTTCCCGCTACAGCCTGGAAAAGGAGGCCGACATCATGATCGGCGGCATCAAGGAGCGGCCCATTGCCTATAAACTGGGTATCGGTTTTTGCGATCACAACCACGAGCGCAAAATCCCCCTGGCCGGTTTCGAAGGCATGGCCCATTTCGCCCGGGAGGTGAAAAACACGGTCACCAGCCCGGTATGGCGGTTTGCCCCCAGATTTGAAAAACACGCCCGGAGGAACCCATGAGCGAATCCATAAACAAGACCACTGCCCGAAACAGCGGTGAAACAAGAATGAAAAATGCCCTGACCGCCAACACGGAAGCCACCCAAAACGCCTGCAAACTGTGCACGCCCCTGGGCGCGGCCCTGGCATTTAAGGGCATCCGGGGTGCGGTGCCCCTTTTGCACGGCTCCCAGGGATGTTCCACCTATATCCGCCGCTACCTGATCAGTCATTTTCGGGAGCCGGTGGATATCGCCTGCTCCAATTTTTCCGAGCAGACCGCGGTGTTTGGCGGCGCGGCCAATTTGGAGCAGGCCGTGGAAAACATCTGCAGCCAGTATGAACCCGAAATGATCGGGGTGGCCACCACCTGCCTGTCAGAGACCATCGGAGATGACGTGCCGCGGTTTCTGGCCGGCTGCCGCCGACGGTTTCCGGACCTGCCCCCGCTGGTGCATGTTTCGTCTCCCAGCTACCGGGGTACCCACGTGGAAGGTTTTCATGACGCGCTGCGGGCGGTGGTGCAGCATTTCTGCGAAAAACAGCCCCATGGGGACCCGGACACGGCCGGAACCGATTCGCCCCGGGCCGGCCAAAGCCAGGGACCGGTTTGCTGTAACCTGATGCCCGGCATGGTCTCTCCGGCAGACATCCGGCATTTAAAGCAGATCTTTGTTGATGCCGGCATCCGGGCCGCGGTCCTGCCCGATTACTCAGAGATTTTGGACGGGCCCATGTGGTCCCGATACCATAAGATCCCGGAAGGGGGCATATCCACAGACAACATCGCCGTCATGGGCCGGGCTTCGGCCAGCATTGAGTTCGGCCGCACCCTGGCCCACCGCAAAAGCGCGGCCAAGGATCTGGAGGCGGCCTGCGGGGTTTTGTGCCGCTCCCTTGGACTTCCCGTGGGCATCAGCGAAACCGACCGGTTTTTTGAGGCCATAGAAGCGCTCACCGGCCGGCGGATGCCGGAGAAATACGAAAAACAGCGGGGCCGGCTCATTGACGCCTATGCCGACGGCCACAAGTACGTATCCGGCATGCGCGCGGTGATCTACGGCGAACCCGACCTTGTGTGCGGCCTGGCCGCCTTTGCCGCCGAAATCGGCATGATCCCGGTGCTGTGCGCATCCGGGACCCAAACCGGCGCAATGCAGGCGGCCCTGGCCGAAATTGTCGAGTCCTCGGTTTTTGAAAAAATCCGGATTATGGAGGGTGCCGATTTCGTAAACATCGAGCAGGAGGCCGGAAAGCTTGCCCCGCAGATTTTTCTGGGCAGCAGCAAAGGGTATTGGATTTCCAGAAAGCTCGGGGTCCCACTGATCCGTGCGGGTTTTCCGGTCCATGACCGGTTCGGCGCACCCCGGCTGCTGCATCTGGGCTACCGGGGTGCGGCGCAGATGTTTGACCAAATCGTAAATACCGTGCTCTGCGCCCGGCAGACGGAGTCGGACGTGGGCTATGCTTATATGTAGTGCCTGAACGAAAACCGTCTTTTTGCCGCTGCCGTGCAAAAACCTTGATACCGCAAACAGGAAAAAGCAAAGGAAGTTCTCATGGATATTCGTCATCATCCCTGTTTCAATGAACACGCCCACCGGGTCTTCGGCCGGGTGCACCTGCCGGTGGCCCCCAGGTGCAACATCCAGTGCCGGTACTGCAACCGGCAGTTTGACTGCGTAAACGAAAGCCGGCCCGGGGTGACCAGTTCGGTGCTCTCCCCCCGCCAGGCCCTGGCCTACCTGGATGCGGTCATGGCGGCCAAAGACAACATCGCGGTGGCCGGCATCGCCGGTCCGGGCGATCCCATGGCCAACCCGGAGCAGACCATAGAAACCCTGTCGCTGATCCGGGAAAAATACCCGGACCTGCTTTTGTGCCTGGCCACAAACGGGCTGAACCTGGAGCCCTATGCCGACCGGTTGGCCGACATCGGGGTCAGCCACGTCACTGTCACGGTCAATGCGGTGGACCCGGCCGTGGGGGAAAAGCTTTATTCCTGGGTCCGCTTCAACAGGCGGGTCCACGGCCCGGCTGCGGGGGCGAGGATCCTCATGGAGCGCCAGCAGGCCGCTATCTGCGCGCTGAAGGCCAGGCCGGGCATCACAGTCAAGGTCAATTTTATCGTGATCCCGGGAATCAACGATTTCCACGCCGAGGAAACCGCCCGGGAGATGGCCGGATACGGCGTGGATCTGTTTAACTGCATGGCCTACCGGCCGGCGCCGGGCTCAGCCCTGGCCCATCTGCACGAGCCGGATGCCGTGGCGGTCGGCAAGATCCGAAAGGCGGCGGAAAAGTATCTGCCCCAGATGCGCCATTGTACCCGGTGCCGGGCTGATGCGGTGGGCCTTTTGGGCCAGGGCCCGGATGCCGCCCTGATGGAGACCATGAAATCGTGTGCCGCCATGGATAAAGACAGCAGTCGCCCGCCTTCGGCCGGCCGGTCCCATGTGGCCGTGGCCAGCATGGAGGGCCTGCTGGTCAACCAGCACCTGGGAGAGGCCGGTCGACTGCTGATTTACCGGCAGGAAGGCGGGGCGGTGAGCTTAAAGGAGGCCAGAAGCACGCCCGCCAGGGGCTCCGGGGATCTTCGCTGGGAGCAGATGGCCGGCGTCTTGTCTGACTGCCAAACCCTTCTGGTCTCGGGCATTGGGGACAGACCCAAAGCCGTTCTGGAAAAATCCGGCATTGACGTGAAAGTCATTGACGGGCTCATCGACGATGCCGTGGCCGGGGTGTTTGCCGGAAAAAGCCTGCGCCACATGACCCGCCGGGAAATCCCGGAGTGCACCGGCACCGGCATGGGCTGCGGATAAGCCGGCGGACGGCTGATCGGCGTCGCGAAAAAGCTTTTTACAAGCTCATCAACCCCGAACCTTGAACCTTGAACCTTGAACCCTGAAAGGATTGTCATGGAAACACCCAAACACCATATTTTCGTATGCGCCAGCTTCCGCACCGACGGGGAGGCAAAAGGGATGTGTGCCAAAAAGGGATCTTCGGCATTTCTGCCCTATATTGAAAACGAGATCCTCGACCGGGGCATCGATGCACAGATCACAGCCGCCGGCTGCATGAAGATGTGTGATAACGGCCCGGTCATGGTCATTTATCCGGAAAACGTCTGGTACGGCGGTGTGGAAACCGAGGATGCGGTGGATGAAATCATGGATGCGCTTGAAGACGGAAATACCGCGGATGCATACCGCCTCAACCCCTGAACCGGAAAGGTTTTTTCAATGCCCGCTGACCCTGTTTTGATCCGCAACGCCGACGCCGGAGACATCGAGGCCATGCTGGGGCTTTTGCGCCTGCTGTTTGAAATCGAGGCGGATTTCGAGTTCGACGAAGCCCGCCAGCGGCGAGGGCTTTTTATGATGACCGACGGCTGCCTGAAGCACAAGGTGATCAAGGTGGCTGAATCCAAAGGCAGAATCGTGGCTATGGCCTCGGCTCAGACCCTGATTTCCACGGCTGAAGGGGCCATGACCGCACTGGTGGAGGATGTGGTGGTCCTGCCCGGCTGCCGGCAGCAGGGCGTAGGCCGGCGCCTGGTGCAAAGCCTGTGTGAATGGGCCGCCATGCGGGGTGCGGTCCGGCTGCAGGTGCTGGCGGATGTGCAAAACCGCCCGGCACTGGAATTTTACCAGCACACGGGATGGCGCAAAACACAGCTCATGTGCCTCAGAAAAAGGAACGATTCATCATGAGAACCATTGAAATCGTGGACACCACCCTGCGCGACGGGCTTCAGGCCCCGGGCATTGATTTTTCCCGGCAGCAGAAAATTCAAACCGCCCGGATGCTGGACCGGCTCGGTATCGACGAGATTGAGGCCGGCATCCCGGCCATGGGAGAATCCGCCTGCCGGGATATCCGGGCAATTATCGGTCTGGGCCTGGATGCGCGGATCAGCGTGTGGTGCCGGGCCCGGGAAGATGATCTGGAGGCCGCCGTCGGGTGCAGCGCAGAAGATGTGCACATCAGCTTTCCGGTTTCCGATATTCTGCTGGCTGCGTTTGAAAAGGATGAAAACTGGTTGTTTCAAACCCTGGATAAAATTCTCCCGTATGCCTGCAGGCGGTTTTCCCGGGTGTCTGTGGGCGCCCAGGACGCCACGCGTACTGATGAAAAACGCCTTGCGGCCTTTGCCAGCTCCGCTGCCAAGGCCGGCGCATTGCGGCTGCGGCTGGCAGATACCGTTGGCATCAGCCGGCCCCTTGAGGTTCAACGCCTAATCCATATGCTCAGGGACTTGAAACCGGGCTTTTCCCTTGAATTTCATGCCCACAATGATCTGGGCATGGCCACGGCCAATGCGGTCACCGCGGCTCAAGCCGGTGCGGATGCGGTCAGCGTCACCGTAAACGGCCGGGGCGAGCGCGCCGGAAACGCACCCCTGGAGGA
>JAGTVF010000353.1 GCA_018224315.1 Desulfobacterales bacterium
GAAAATACCAGGAGCAAGTACCAGGAGGCGCTCCAGGCCCTGGTCGGCCAGACGGATGCAAGCTGAAACCCGCCTGATTTTTCTAAATGAAATCGACACCAAGGACAATCGGTACCAGATTTCCGATTCCGCTTTGCCGGAGGGTCTTTTTGAATCCATAGGGGATGCTGGGCTGATATCCCTGCCCTGGGTCCAGCAGCAGGAGGCTGACAAAGCCTTCCGGGTCGTGGCCGGTTTCAGGCGAATAACCGTATGCCGCCAGCTGGGGTGGCCGCAGGTGACATGCCATGTGCTGCCGGCCGGCATCTCAAGACTTTCCTGCTGGAAAACGGCCATTGCAGACAATGCCATGACCCGTACCCTGAACCTTCTGGAGCAGGCCCGCGCCGCGGCCGGGCTGATGGATGTCTGCGACGGAGATGCCAGACGGGCCGCGCAACTGGCCGGCCCGCTGGGCCTGCGGGTCAATCCGGAGATGATCCGGAAACTGACCCGTTTGCTGGCTTTGCCCCGGGCTGTGCAGCAGGCTGTGGGCCAAAACCGGATGTCGCTGAATATCGCCCTGAACCTTGAACCGGTGGATGAATCATCAGCGGTTGCCTTTGCCGGGCTTTGTCAAAACCTCAAACCCACGGTCAACCACCAGCAGGAAATTTTGACCGGTCTGTATGAACTGGCCTGCCTTCAGGACCAATCCATGGCCGATGTTTTGGCGCAGTCGGATTTTTCAGAAATTTTGACTGCAACCCGTGCAGACCGGCGCCGCCAGCTTCAGGTCCTGCGCAGGCGCCTTTACAACTTGCGGTTTCCCAATCTGAGCCGGTCCGAGGCAGCCTTTGAGCAGAAAAAGAAAAATTTGGGTCTTCCGGAAAACATGAATATCAGTGCGCCTCCCGGTTTTGAAAGCAATGTTTACACCCTGACCGTGCGTTTCTCCAAATCCCGGCAATTGTGCGACAGCGCTGAAAAACTGGCGGTCATTTGCCGCAATCCTGAGGTGGCAGACCTGCTGGACCGGAATTGAAATGAACATTCGGAAACTCTATATTGAGCAGAATGCCGTTGATTTTCCGGTTACAAGGCATATCTGCAGCCGGCTGGAAATGCCCGCGCAAATCATTGACCATCCCGAGTCGGTTTACCAGGAAATTGCCCGCAGCCCGGATCCGGAAAAAGCCGGAAAATCCATTTTGCTGCTGACCCGAAACCGGGGAACCTTTCTCCGGGATTGTCCCGGGACCTCTTATTATACCTGCTGCGGATATCAGATCCTGCATATCGGCACCTACTGCTCCATGGATTGCGCCTACTGCATTCTTCAGGCTTATTTTCATCCTCCGGTTCTTCAGTTTTTTGTCAACCATGCGGAGATGGAAACAAGTCTGCAGCAGCATTTTGCCAGAGGTGAAATCGCCAGGATCGGCACAGGGGAGTTTACCGACAGCCTGATATGGGAATCAATCTATCCCCTGGCTTCCCGTCTGGTGGAATTGTTTTCCCGCCAGAAAGCCTGCGTGCTGGAATTAAAGACAAAGACCACGGCCGTGGACTCTCTTCTTGGCCTGGCGCATCATAGAAAAACCATCATGGCCTGGTCCCTGAACACCGAGGCGGTGATTGCCAACCAGGAGCGGGGTACGGCAGCGCTTGGCGCGCGTCTGGCTGCCGCGGAAAAATGCCAGAAACACGGCTTTCCGCTTGCCTTTCATTTTGATCCCATGATTTTATACAACGGGTGTTATGCTGATTATGAAAATGTCATTGAGCAGTTGTTTTCCCGGATTGACCCGGCCGGCATCGTGTGGATCAGCCTGGGTTCTTTTCGTTTCATGCCGGAATTAAAGCCGATTGTGGCCCGGCGCTTTTCCGGGTCCAAAATCATTTACAATGAGTTTATCCGCGCCATAGACGGCAAGATGCGGTATTTCAAACCCTTGCGCATACAGCTCTACACCCGTGTCATCGAAGCCATTAAATCCCGTGCACCGGAGGTATTTGTGTATTTCTGCATGGAAGATCACGAGGTCTGGCAGAAATGTCTCGGCCACATACCGGCCAAACCGGGGGGCCTGCCCATGATGATGGATCAAAGAGCGGTTGAGATATGCGGGCTGTCCGGGCAGTTTCCCTCAGGTTGACTTTTTCACTAAATTTGAATAAGTTTCCTGCTCATCCAAGGTCGGTTTTTCCCCTGAAGCCTTTAAAAGGAGTCTGTTATGAAGACACGTAATTTTCGTGTATTTTCAATCTGTTTTGTTTTTGTCTGCATCCAGCTTATCGTTTTTGGCCCTTTGGCCACAGCCGTTGATGCAAAGCCGGCAGAACCCAGTCCGGGATCTGAACAAAGCACATCCCGGTCCACTTCGGAAAAATCCCAACAGCTTTCTCAAAAACAGACTGAAAGCAGCCAGGAGCGCTTCAGCAAGGACGAGCCCCGTTACTGGACGGAAAAAGGCGGCCTTTATCTGGCGTACGGCAACATTGATGCAGCGGTTGCGCATTTTGAAAAGGCCGTGGTTCTTGATCCCGAAAATGCCGGTGCCCACTGCAACCTGGCTTTGGCCTACGCAGAAAACCGGAATTTTGAAAAAGCCCTGGATGCAATGGGTCAGGCGCTTTCCCTGGAGCCGCAAAACGGGCGGTATCTGCATGCAAGAGGCTGGATACGGGTGCAAACCGGACAGCGGCAGAAGGGAATTGCAGATATTGAAAAGGCTTCTGAAAAGGGCCATCCGGATGCAGTGCGGTACCTGGACCGGATTGCACCCCGGCAAATCCGGGAGGGCCGCCAATAAACGGCGTTTGATGAAAAAAATACGATACAATAAAAAAACAATATGTTGTGTATAACAATGATAAATTACTTGCAATTGTTTCAAGAGGGAGTATACTAACGCTTACGTAAGAAAATAGAATGGCTGGTTGTTGCATTTTTACTCTGGAACCAGGATTTCACAAATATTATGGAAGATCCAACGCAGATCCGGCAGCCAAATCCTTCATTGTACAACAGTCGTATTATCAAGGCCTATC
>JAGTVF010000354.1 GCA_018224315.1 Desulfobacterales bacterium
GCGGTTAAAAACGGCCAAAAACCTATTTGATCGTATCCTTGAACTCTTCTCCATATTCGGCAAGCGCCTTTTGGAGCTGCTGATCAATATCATCGGTGATTTCCCGCTTTTCTGCAATGCCTGAAAGGATATCCGAATAGCGGCTTTCCACAAACTGGTAAAGGCCGGCCTCATACTTGGCCAGGGTATTGATGGGCAGCTTATCCAGAAATCCCTTGGCACCCGCATACAGAATCAGGACCTGCTTTTCCAGGGGCAGGGGCTGATACTGGGGTTGTTTGAGGATCTCCACCAGGCGTTCACCGCGCAGAAGCTGCTTCTGGGTTGCCGCATCCAGATCCGAACCAAAAGCGGCAAATGATTCCAGTTCCCGGTACTGGGCCAGATCAAGCCGCAGGGTACCGGCCACCTGTTTCATGGCTTTTTCCTGGGCAGCGCCGCCGACGCGGGAAACCGAGAGTCCAACGTTGATGGCCGGGCGGACACCGGCAAAAAACAAGCCGGGCTCCAGGTAAATCTGACCGTCAGTAATGGAAATCACGTTTGTGGGAATATAGGCGGAAACGT
This sequence comes from Desulfobacterales bacterium, assembly GCA_018224315.1. Taxonomy (GTDB): domain Bacteria; phylum Desulfobacterota; class Desulfobacteria; order Desulfobacterales; family Desulfosalsimonadaceae; genus Desulfosalsimonas. The sequence continues at coordinate 568 of JAGTVF010000354.1, forward strand.
CGCCAGCCTGGGTCTCGATAATGGGCAGGGCGGTTAGTGATCCGGCACCGAGTTCGTCATTTAACTTGGCCGCACGCTCAAGCAGACGGGAGTGGTTGTAGAAAATGTCGCCGGGATAGGCTTCACGGCCCGGAGGACGACGCATCAGCAGGGAGACCTGGCGGTAAGCTACGGCCTGCTTGGAAAGATCGTCATAGATGATCAGGGCATGTTTGCCGTTATCACGAAAATACTCGCCAATGGCGCAACCTGCATACGGAGAAATGTACTGCTGGGTGGCCGGGTCAGAGGCACAGGCGGAAATCACCGTGGTATACTCCATGGCGCCGTGCTTTTCCAGGGTGGCCACAACCTGGGCAACCGTGGAACGTTTCTGGCCGGTGGCAACGTAGATGCAGTATACGTCCCTTCCCTTTTGACTGATAATGGCATCAATGGCCACAGCGGTTTTCCCGATCTGCCGGTCACCGATGATCAACTCCCGCTGACCGCGGCCCACAGGGGTCATGGCATCAATGGCCTTCAGGCCGGTATACATCGGCTCATGAACACTTTTGCGGTCAATGACACCCGGGGCAACCATCTCAATTCTTCGGCTTTCCTGGGTTTCCACGGGGCCTTTTCCGTCAACCGGCTCGCCAACTGCGGAAAGAACCCGGCCAAGAACACCGTCGCCCACCGGCACCTCTGCGATGCGGCCGGTGCGCTTGACAATGTCGCCTTCCTTGATGTCGGTTACCTCACCCATAACCGCGACACCCACATTGTCTTCCTCAAGGTTCATGGCCAGTCCGAGCACTCCGTTGGGAAACTCCACAAGCTCGAGGGCCTGGACCTTGTCGAGACCATATACGCGGGCGATGCCGTCACCAACCGACAAGATGATTCCGGTTTCGGAAAGCTCTACCTTCTTGTCGAACTCCTGGATCTGATCCTTAATAATCTGGCTGATTTCTTCGGCTTTTATTTCCATTAGACACTCTCACCCCTTTTTAAAGATTCACGCATATTTTTTAATTGTGTCCGAATGCTGCCATCGAGCACAAGATCCCCAATCTTTGTCACCACCCCGCCAATGAGTTCAGGGTCCTGCCTGGCCTCGACCACCACTTCCCTGCCCGTCAATTTAGACAAGGATTGACGGATTTGTTCAAAAGAATCATCGGAAAGTTCCGTGGCCGACGTGAGTTCGGCACGCACAATGCCTTTTAATTCGTCTGCAAGCTTATTGTAATATTCATTGATATCCGGAATGTAACTGAATCTCTTTTTCTTAAACAAAAGGGTTACAAAGGATTTTATGACGGCCGACATTTCGATCTGATCGAGCACGGCGTTTAACACCCGCTGGCGATTGGCTGTACTGTGGAGCGGATTGGTCACAACTGCTGCAAATTCCGGCTGTGCATCCAGCATGTCCACAAACGCCTGCAGCTCTTCACGGTATTGCTCCGCCTGCCCGTCCTGCCGGCCAATCAAAATCAAGGCCTTGGCGTAACGTCTTGCGATTGCTGAGCTTCTCACTTTGTCACCACCTTATTTAGATATTCTTGAACAAGTTTCTCCTGGTCCTCGGGGGTCGTCACCTGTTTGAGCTTTTCCTCGGCTTTTTCAATCGCTTTTTCAAACACTTCGGTTTCCAGTTGCAGCTTGGCCTGGGCAAATTCCATTTCAATATTGCGCCGGGCCTGCTGCTCGAGTTTGCCGGCAGCGGATTGGGCTTCCTGGAGGATTTTTTCCTTCAGGTTTTCACCCTGCTGGCGATATTGATCAATGATTTGTTCAGCTTCCTGGCTGAGGGCGGAAAGGCGATCGTTATATTCGGCGAGTTTTTTTTCGGTTTCCTGTTTCTGGGTTTCAAGGTCATCGAGTTGTTCTCTGATAACCCGGACGCGGTCTCCGAGAAACTGTTTAACCGGTTTTTTTAGAACGAAAAAAAGGATCAGGGCCAAAGCGATAAAATTGAGCACCCGGTAGGTATCGGTGGCCACCCAGCCGGTTCCGCCGTGATCCCCGTTGCCACCGCCTGCGGCAAAAACAAGGCCGGCAGTGGCCAGCATAAACAAACCAGCAAAAAAGAGAGCTGTACGTACGTTGATTCCTTTAGCTTTGCCCAGTATCATCAAACCGCCCTCCCGAGTATCTTTTCGCTGATTTGGTCTGCAAATTGGTCCACTTGCGGCTGCAGGGCTTTTCGCACGGTTTCGGTTTCCCTGCTTACACGCTGCCGGATTTCGGCCATGTCAGAACGCGCCTTTTCGTTGATCTGCTCCATCAACTGGCGTTCCTGCTCGCGGGCCTGGGCTTCAAGTTCTTCCTTTTGCTTCTGCCCCTTTTCCCTGGCCTGTTTGATGCCGTCCTGAAAGGCCTGCTCCTTTTCTGTGAGATCCTGCTCATAGCGGGCAATACCCTGCTCCAGGCCCTCGACTTTTTCCCGGCGTTGGGCGAGAATGCCGCGAATCGGTCGATACAGGACAAAATTCAACGCCCAGATCAGCACAATAAAATTCACCATCTGGATGAATAACGATCCATCAACATTGATCATAGGATAAACCTCCGCATAAAGAACTTGTCACTTGCGCAAAAAAAAACTGTCACCCAGTATTTGTACATTACCAAAAAATCATTGCTTGAAGCAATAGTTCATACCATACGTATTCGCAATTTGTCAAATAATTTTGATTTTTTTTTGGATTTGCTCCCGGTCAGGAAATGGCAAAACGCCGCATGCTGATATTCATCAACAGCCCCAGAGACACCATCACCGTTACCAGCGATGATCCGCCGTAACTGATCAATGGCAGCGGCATTCCCACCACAGGCATCAGGCCCGTAACCATTCCGATGTTGACCACACTCTGCCAGAAAATCATTGCAGTAATGCCCACGGCCAGGATCGTACCAAAAGAATCCCGGCATGCATCGGCGATGTTGAACCCAAAAGCGATCAAAAGCAAAATCATTGTCAGCAGGGCAATGGCGCCGATAAATCCAAATTCTTCCGCCAGCACGGAAAATATGAAATCCGTGTGCTGTTCCGGCAGAAACGAAAATATATTCTGGGTTCCCTGCATGTAGCCTTTTCCTGAAAGCATTCCCGAACCCACGGCAATTTTGGACTGCAGAATATGGTAGCCTGCCCCCAAAGCATCGCTTTCCGGAAAAAAAAGCATCATGATGCGCGTTCGCTGGTAATCCTCCAGCAGATACCAACCCATTGGCATGATCCCGAATCCCAGAATCAGCAAAAAAAGAAAGGTTTTTTTCTCGATTTTGACAAACAGGGTCATGGTCAGGGCAACCAGGCCGATGATACCGGCGGTTCCCAGGTCCGGCTGGGATGCGATCAGCACAAACGGGACCCCGGCCATGGCCATGGCCGGCATCAACTCCCGCAGGCCAAGGCCTTCGGGCCTTACATGCCTGGCATAATAGCTGGCCAGCATCAAAATAACAGCCAGTTTGGCCGGCTCAGAGGGCTGCAGCACAAATATCCCCAAATCCAGCCAGCGGGTGGAGCCGCCGATGGTTTTGCCAATCAGCGGCACCAGTGCCAGAAGAATCAGGGCCCCGGCATAAAACCAGGGGGAAGCCCGGTAGAGCCGCTTATAAGAAAACAAAAAACTGGCCACCATCACCACCAGGCCGGCTGACAGCCATAAAAGCTGCCTTATCCAGAAGCCTTTCAGGGAACTGCTGTCTCCGGCATTGACCGCGCTGTAGATCAAAAACACACCAGAGCCCGCAAGCACCAGGGTCAGTGACAGCAGCCACCAGTCAAAATATTGCACAAGCCGGCGGTCAAACATAAAAGCCTTTCCGGGCGGGTTTGCCATTCATGATTTTTTGATTTATAATCAAGATGTTTTTACCATGTCAATTCAAATATTATTGCAAAACCCATGCATCCATTTGTATCCAAAGGAGGCACGATGACAAGCACGGTTTATTTCATGGATTTCCGCGCCACTTACAAAGACAGCGGGATCGCCAAATTAAAACGACTGATGGATGCCGCCGGCATTGACAAATGCGTGGGCCATCGGGACCTGGCGGCTTTGAAGCTTCATTTTGGCGAGTTGGGAAACACCGCTTTTATCCGTCCGGTTTATATCGGCCATATCGTGGACCGGGTAAAGCAGACCGGGGCCACTCCGTTTCTCACCGATGCCAACACCCTGTATGCCGGAAGCCGCGGAGATGCGGTCAACCACCTGATGACCGCCACGGCAAACGGATTTGCCTACTCCGTGGTCAAAGCCCCCTTAGTGATTGCCGACGGTCTGCGCGGCCGCACTGAAACAGCGGTGCGCATTGATCAAAACCGTTTCAGTGAAGTCTATATCGGCACTGAAATCGTCAATGCCGATTGCCTGATCTCCATTGCCCATTTCAAGGGCCACGAGCTTTCCGGCTTCGGCGGGGCCATCAAGAACGTCGGCATGGGATCGGCATCCCGCAGGGGAAAAATGGAGCAGCATTCCGGCCTGGCCCCCAAAGTCAAGCAGAAAAAATGCATCGGATGCGGCGACTGCGCGCAACACTGTGCATCCGAAGCCATCGACATGGTCGACGAAAAGGCACAAATCAACGCGGAGCGCTGCGTGGGATGCGGGGAATGCATCCTGATCTGCGAAAACGAGGCCATCCAGATCCAATGGTCACAGTCGGGCGAAAACTTTCTGGAACGCATGGTGGAATACACCCTGGGCGTGCTGCAAAACAAGACCGGCAAAGCCTTTTACATCAATTTCATCAACCACGTTTCACCGGCCTGCGACTGCGTCCCCTACAACGACGCCCCCATTGTCCGGGATATCGGCATTGTTGCCGCCACCGATCCCGTGGCCATCGACCAGGCCAGCGTGGATCTGGTCAACCAGGAACCGGCCTTGCCGGGTTCGTGTCTTTCCTCGCACACCGATGCCGGAGCAGACAAGTTCAGAGGCGTCTACCCGGATGTGGACTGGACCCGCCAGTTGTCCTATGCCGAGGAACTCGGCCTGGGCAGCCGACAGTATGAACTGGTAACCATTTAAAACCTTATTCTGCCTTGCCCCCTGCCACCTGCACAAAGGCCGTGGCCGGAAAAAAGCAGTAAGGACACTGCTCCGGCGGCTCCTGTCCGTAATGCACATGGCCACACATCCGGCACCGCCAGGCATTGGTTTCGGGCCGGCCCCCGATGCCCGCTTCATCGGGGTGCCGGTCCCGGTGCAGGGGGAGATTGTCAAGCGGCGGCATCACGGGTTCATAAGTGTTTAAGGCGTGGCCGGCCACAATCATCCGCTGAATTTCGCTGGTGCCCTCATAAATGGGATAAACCCGGACATCGCGCAGCAGTTTCTCCACCGGAAAAAACCGGGTATACCCGTATCCGCCAAAAATCTGGAGGGCCTCGCTGGCCACCTGCACGGCCGATTCAGTGGCGTAGAACTTGGCCACCGATGCCGATATGGTCGGATCAATGCCGTTGTCGGCCTCCCAAGCGGCCTTTAGCACCAGCAGGCGCGAGGCCTCGATCTTTTGATACATTTCAGCGATCTTAAACTGGATGGCCTGAAAATTGGCCAACTTGGATCCGAATGCCCGGCGTTTTTTGGCATAATCAATGGCAAACTCCATGGCAGATCGGGCTGCGCCCACGGCAAAACTGCCGATTGACGGCCGGGTGCGGGAAAATGTGCGCATGGCCAGACCAAAGCCCTGGCCCGGGGCGGCCAGCATGTTTTGTTTTGGCACGCGAACATTGTTCAAATGCACCGCTGCGGTATTGGAATTGCGCTGGCCCAGTTTGGGAATGGGCAGCCCGGTCTGCACCCCTTCAAACTGCTTTTCCACGATAAAAGCGCAGATGCCTTCGTGTTTCTTTTCCGGATCCACAGTGGCAAAAATAGTGAAGTAATCAGCGATCCCGCCGTTTGTCACCCAGTATTTGGTACCATTTAAGATATAGTCATCCCCGTCTTCTTTGGCCAGACACCGGATGCCGGAGACATCCGAACCCATAGTGGGCTCAGAAGTGGCAAAGCTGATCAGGTTAAATGACTGGGTAAACCTGGGCAGGTAATTTTTCTTGGCCTCCTCGTTGTCGCAGAGTATCAGTGGTTCCAGGCCCAGGGAGTTGTCAAACAAAGAAGTGGCAATACCCGGGCAGGCAGCGGCGATTTCCTCGGTGACCAGGCACCCTTCCAACATTCCCTGGCCCCTGCCGCCATAAGTTTCTGGAATATCGCCTGTTGAAATGCC
>JAGTVF010000355.1 GCA_018224315.1 Desulfobacterales bacterium
AAAACCAATTATTCTCGTTACCAACGACGATGGGGTGATGGCCCCGGGCATCAGGCACCTGGTGCATTTTATGCTTGAACTGGGCGATGTAGTAGTGGTAGCGCCCGACCGCCCTCAAAGCGGCGCTGGCGCACTTTCTCCCGCATTTGCTGCAGGGCGCGCACCCGGCCCTGGTTGCGCGCGCGCCTGGCCTTGACCCCCTGCCGCATCCAGGCCTCTTCTTCTGCACGCTTTTTGTCAAAAATGTGCTGCTGCCGGGCTTCTGCATCAAGTTCGGCCTGGCGGCGCAGCAGAAAGGTCGGGTAGTCGCAGGCATGGGAGATGATCCGGCCCCGGTCAATTTCCATGATCCGGGTTGCGATCCGTTCCAGAAAGGTCCGGTCATGGGTGACAAAAAGCAGCGTTTTGACATGACGCAGCAGAAATTCTTCCATCCAGACGATGCTGTTGATGTCCAGGTGATTGGTGGGTTCGTCGAGAAGCAGCAGATCCGGGTCCCGGGCCAGGGCCCGGGCAAATAAAACCCGCCGCTTCATGCCCGCGGACAATTCATTAAAATCCGTATCCCCGTCTAACCCGGTGCGCGACAAAATGCTTTGGACTTGCTGCTGCAGGGACCATCCCTCTGTTGTATCCAGCAGGTGCTGGAGTTCTTCACGCTTTTGCGCCTGTCCGCAATTGGCTGCCGTCTGCAGTCCCCGGCACTCCCGGTGAAATTCGGCCAGTGCTTCACCGGTTTTTCCCTGCCCCCGGGCCACAACCTCAAAAATGGTACCTTCAAAGCCCCAGGGCACCTCCTGTTCCAGGGCAGCCACCCGGATGCCCTGCTGGCAAACAATTTTTCCGGTTTCCGGCCGGATCTGCCCGGCAATCAACCGCAGCAGGGTGGATTTTCCCGCCCCGTTGCGGCCCAAAAGCCCCACCCGCTCGCCTTTTTCAATATTGCCGCTTACCCTGTCAAGCAGATACGGCTGGCCAATACCCCAGCTGACTTCCTGAATGCTGATCAATGCCATATAAATGGTAGTTCCTTTTGCGCCATGGCCGTATGAAGAAATCTTTCCCGGCCCGTCCGGCCCGCGATTGTCTGTAGGTTTCCGGACTTGTCAGGCCTCAAAGGCGATGCCCTTGCTGCGGATTTTTTCGATGATATTGTCAAGCTGGGCCTTGTCACAGTCGGTGATGCGATAGACGTTTCTGACCCCGTCGTTGAACATGAGCACCACGTCGCCGTTTTCATCAATGTGTCCCTTGCGGATGTAATCGGAGGACAGCCAGGGATCCAGGGATTCGAGAAACTGGGTTAAAGAGCAGGTGTTCATGGAAAAACGTCTCCTTGGGTTTGTTTTGCCGAAACTGAGCGATTTTTAACTTGTATAAATGAAACCGCCGGTTTGGTTCTCAAATATTGTCAGACAGCACTTTTTCGGCTGCAGAAACATCTTTGGTGACGGAAAAGAGTTTGTCAAGCCGTAAAATTTCAAACATTTGTTGTACCTGGGGCTGAAGACCGCAGAAAATGCAGGTGCGGCCGTTTCTTGCCGCATGACGCTGGATCTGAATAAACAGATGCATGCCCGCGCTGTCAATAAATTTTAAGCCCGCCAGATTGAGTATGGCGTTTCGGTCCCCTATGGTTTCAATGACGGATTCCATGTCCATGTCCGCGGCCCTGTGGGCGTCGAGCTGGCCGTAGAGATGAAAGACCGCGGCACTGCCCCGGATTACGGCAAGATAATAAAACGAGGAATCCCGGGAGTTGCGGGATAAAAGATCAATGACCGCATCCGGGTCCGGCAGGATGCTTTTTTCGAAAAAATCCAGGGTGCGGCTGATTTTGAAAAACCGGTATACCGGAGGACGGATGCCCACAAGGAACATCTGCCGGTTTTCGGCTGCAGCCGTACGCCACAGGGCAAGCAGCAGGCCGAGCCCGGATGAATCCATAAAATAAACATCAGAAAGATCCAGGACAACCTTGGGCGCCTGCCGGATCATGCTTTTGAGTTCATCCTTGATCTCCCCGATAACAGAAGCGTCCAGCGGATCGGGCAGGACAATGATTTTTAAAATGGTTCCCTGCGGGGACCGCGACATGCTGGCTTTTACCGAGAATGCAGGCGGACGGGCATGAAACAGTTTATGGGCCAGGTGCTGGTACTGCTGGTAGAAGACAATGGGCAGAATTTTGAATCCAAATACCACGGGGGTGTGCAGAAAGTGGTGCCAAAGACTGTAAAAAACCAATGATAAATTTTTGCCCCTGCCTTGCAGGTGATTGGCAATGGCTGATGTGATCTGCCGTGAGCCGGTAAACGCAAGAGTGACGGGAATGTTTAACCGATGCCGGTGCCGGGCCAGCCATGACCCGGCCCGCGGGTCCTGCAGGTCAATGAGAAGCAAGTCTGCGTATGAGCTGTTGATTTTATCCAGCAACCCGCTTTCATGGCTGTTATCCGGTTTTGGGTCGCGACGGCTGTCAAATGCCACCCAGCCCGCCAACCGGATATCCGGATAGGCCGGTCGGACCAAATCGGCTGCGGCATTTACCTCCTGGCTGCTGCGGCCCACCAGAAACAGGCTTTTTTGTTTTTTTTCAGCAAGCCTCAGAAATTTGTCAAACCATTGATCCCCGGAAAAGGGCGGCTTGAGCCGGGTGCCCATGCTGCGGGCGGCCCAGGCAGTGGCCCGGCCCATGGGCATGATCAGATCCGAATGGCGCATGGCGTTGATCCAGTCCCGGCTCTGTCCGGTGCGGGCATTTGGTTTGGCGTTCAGTCTGATGATGGTATCCGCATCCACAGCCATGGCAAGGCGCGGCCGGCCGTCTCTTGCATGGGCATCCACCATTGAAAAGATCCGGTCAACGGCTTCATCCAGTCCCAGGTTGTCAATGGGAACGCCCAGAAGAACTGTGGTTTCAAAAAGTGCAGGTTTCATGTTCACCATGCCAGAATGACAATCAACCCCCCCACGAGCCAGCAATAGGGAGCAAAAAATGCCAGTTTTCCTTTTTTCACAAGATATACCAGCAGCGACAAGGCGGCATAGCCCGTGGCTGCAGCAGCAGCGGCTCCTGCCAGGATCACCGGCAGAAGGGCCGATCCCCCGGCGGGTGCGTCTATCACGTTGAGCAGTGCGGCCCCGGCAATGGCCGGAATGGAAAGCAGAAACGAAAACCGGGCCGCAGTGGACCGGTCAATGCCCAGGTAAAGGGCTGCGGCAATGGTGGCCCCGGCGCGCGAAATGCCCGGAATAATGGCCATGCCCTGGGCAATGCCGATGAGCAGGGCACTGCCGGTGCCGGGAGCGGAATTTGACAGGTCCGGCTCCTGTTTATACCGGGTAAACCACATCCAAAAGCCCGTGACAATCAGCATGAATCCCACAAGCAGCACCGAGGAAAAAAGCCTATCCGCAATGCCGTGAAACCCAATACCCATGATGGCCGTGGGAATCGATCCGGCAAGGACTAAGCCTGCCATGCGCACTTCAGAAGGTGTGGCCTGCCGGCTGCGCCATGGGCTGTTAAACAGCCATTTACCGGTTTGTATCGAAATAGCGGCAATGTCATTGCGAAAATAGATGCACACAGCCGCCAGCGTGCCCATGTGCACAGCCACGTCAAATGCCAGTTCCGGGTTTTTAAGGCCCAGCAGGTTCTGAAACAATACAAGGTGGCCGGAACTGCTCACCGGCAGAAATTCGGTCACCCCCTGGATGATTCCCAAAGCAATGGCCTGGAGAAACGTCATGTCAATCCTTTCCAAACAGCAGTATGAGGATGCGGGCCGAATTGATGCCGGCGGCTTCATCCCGGTGGTAAGAGATGTCATCCACAAACTGGGAAATCAGGTAGCAGCCCATACCGTTTTCACGGGACCCGTCAAGCACCGGGGGCGCTATGGATGTGGGATCAAAGGATTTTCCCGGGTCGCGGAATTCCATTATAATGCGGTCTGTATAAACCGTTGCAATGATATGGATTTGGTAGCCGGCCGCCTGGTCCAGGCCATGTTTGATGATATTGGCCACCAGCTCGGTTGCCGCCACTTCCAGCTGGGAGATGCGAAGTTCATCCAGGCTCCCGGCCCCGTGTTCCCGGCAAAAATCCCGGATAAAGAATCGCACCTTTTTGAGGTTCTCCAAATCGCTGTCAATGCTTATAGACCTGGAAGACAAGGCCTGGTCCGGCCGGTTCCGGGGCATGATTTTTGTGCACACGCAGGTAAAATCATCTGAAAACACTTCAGTCCCCGTAAAAGCCACCACGTCGTTGTAAATTTCAGCAATCATGGCGTTTCCGTCCATTTCTGCGTTTTTCTCCACCAGGGCTGCAAGCCGGTCCTCTCCGTATAAGTTTCCATCCGGATCGGCGGCTTCGGTCACCCCATCGGAATAGAACACAAACATGTCGCCCGGCGCAAAGGAAACGGTTATCTGCTGAAACGGGGCGGTTTCCGGAAAACCCAGGGGCATGTTCACTCCGCTGAGCAAATATGTGCGGCTTTCGGCTCTTTTCCAGTGAATGGTCCGGACATGGCCGCAATCCACGAAAACAAACCGGTGCCGCATAAGATCAAACCGGCCGTAGCAAAAGGTGACAAAGGTTTCCAGTTCCTTCATCTGTTCGATCATATGGCGATGAACCCCGGCCACGATTTGTTCCGGATCAGGCTGGCCTTTTTGCTCCGGCAGGGACCGGGTTTCATTGATCACCCGCAAAAAGGCGCTTTTCAGGGCAGCGGCCATGAATGCGGCCATGATCCCCTTGCCCATGATATCGGCCACCACCACGTCAAGACTGTCCGGGCTCAGCTGGATGAAATCGTAGAAATCCCCGTCAATCTGCTGGGAGGGAATGGTCATGCGGGCAATCTGCATGCCGGGCAGATCCGCAGGAGGCCGGCCCAGAAGCAGGGTATGCTGGATCTGACTGGCTACGAAAAGCTGGTGCTGCCGGGCCTGCTCCAGTTTTTTTTCCGCTGTTTTCAGGCGCCGGGCCTGGCGGCGGGTTTCCACGGACTTGGCCACCAGGGCGGCCACTTGTCCGGGATTAAAGGGCTTGGTCACATAATCAAGTGCCCCTTGTTTCATGGCCTCCACTGCATTGGCGATGTTTTCGCTTGCCGTGAGCATCAGCGGGGCCATGTCCGGATAATGCTGCCGGATGTAGCGGAGGCAGTACAGCCCGTCGCCCTCGGGCATTTTCAGATCCAGCACCGCTGAGGCAATGTTGTCGGAGAGCTGTTCCACCGCTTCTTTGCCGGTTTTGGCGCAAACCACATGATAGCCGGTTTTTTCCAGTTTTCTGCGCAGCAGCAGGCGCGTGGCAGGGTCGTCATCTGCCACCAGCACCCACGGCGCCCCGGCACCGGTATGTTGTGATTTGTCAAAATCGGCCATGGCGGCAATCTGGCACTAGGGGGAAAAAGAGTCAATGGGTTTGTGTACTGGCGGGTGTTCCATGACCTGGTCAACCAGCCAGTCAAAAACGGCCTTGTCTTCAAGATCGGCCTTGCCGCCTTTTGCCAGCATGTCTTCAATGGCTTTTTTTGACGTTCGGCCGGTGCCGGCCACAGCTGTGTGAAACAAATTCAGCCGGTTTTCTGAGGGGAAAAACACAATCAGGGGATTGCCGAAAACCGAGGCCTCATTTCTGTCCACGCCCCGTTGTCCACAGATCCAGATTTCCGGCAGTTTCGCAGATCCAGGGGCCGGGCGCAGATCCAGCAGTTCCGCAAAAAGTTCCAGGGATTCCACAACGTCGCCGGGTGCTGCTGTCTCCAGGCCGGCTGTCCCTTGGCGGCCAAGGGCGGAAATGTCTTTTCGGCTGTAGTCCAGGTCCAGCTCATGGACGCACTGGCCGTGAACCATCATGAGGGTATTGGTTTTTCTTGAAACCACCACATCCTTGTCATTTAATATGCGCATGGCGTTTCGAAAGGAAAGCATTTCTTTTAAGACAGGGTTTTTGCGCATCACCACGTCGGCCGGATTTGTGCGGTAGAGCGGCAGCTCGGCGTCGAGCACAATAATTTCCGGCAAATCCGCGTTAAAATCCCGGCTCAGCATTTCCGTGTCCCGCTCAATCCGTTTCTGATATCCCGCTTTGTCCAGCAGCTGGCGCATTGCGGTCTTGTCTATTTGCGTGCCGCTTTCCGTGGGTGTCAGCGAGGCCAGCACCTGCCGGGTCAGCCGGTCGATTTCAATTTTCTGCTTTAAGTTCTGCTTAAATGACATGGCTGTTTTTCCGCTAATCCTGCATCCGCGACGGCTCGCCCCCGGGCAGGCCCAGTTCCCGGGCCCGCAGCACCCTTCGCAAAAGTTTGCCGCTGATGGTTTTGGGCAATTTGTCAAGGAAGACCAATTCCCGCACCAGCAGTTCAGATGAAAGGTTGCCCTTTAAAAATGCCCGGATTTCATAGTTGAGCCGGTTCGATGGCGTATAGCCCTGTTTTAGGGTGACGTAAGCCTTGAGATGCGAGATGCCCCGGCCCGGTTCCCGGCCCTTGGAAATAACTGCGGCTTCGGCCACGGCCGGATGCATGCAAAGCACCTGCTCGATTTCAAACGGGCCGATGACTTTGTCGTCTCCGGCCTTGATCAGATCATCGTTTCTGCCCTGGTGATAAAAATAACCCTCCTCGTCTTCCATGGCAATGTCGCCGGTAACAAACCAGCCGTTTTTAAAATACCGGGCAAACCGGTCCGGCTCCTTCCAGATCTGTGACATCTGGGCCGGCCAACCGGCCCGCAGGGCCAGTTCCCCCAGGGAAAGCGCCGGCAGGGATTCGCCGTTGTCATCCAGGATCGCTGCTTCAATGCCCGGCAGGGGCCGGCCCATGGATCCGGGCTTGATGTCTGCGCCCGGCAGGTTGGCAATGCAGATCATGCCGGTTTCTGTCATCCACCAGTTGTCATGAGGAGTGGCCCCGATATGCTGACGGGTCCAGTACAGCATTTCCGGCGGCAGGGGGGCGCCCACGGTGCAGATGTGGGTTAAGGCAGACAGGTCGTATCGGGTGGGCAGATCATCGCCGGCTTCCATGAGATCCCGCAGCACCCGCGGGGTGGTGTACCAGGTGGTGATCCCCAAATTCTCCAGGGCCCGGTACCAGTTGGCCGCGGTAAACGACTGGCGGATGACCACGCTTGTGACCCCGCAAAGCCAGGGGGCAAAGGCGCCGTAAACCGTGCCCGTGACCCAGGCCGGATCTGCGTCGGTCCACAGTACTGTGTCGTCTTTGAGATTCAGGACCCACCTGGCAGTCGTTTGCATCCCGGTCATGTCCGAGTGCGTGTGCACAATGCCTTTTGGCGGCCGGGTGGAACCCGAGGTGTAGATCAGGTACAGGGGAGTGTCAGGCGGCAGCAGGGCTGTGGGAAATTCAGTCGACATGGTCTCTGCCATGTTTTCGATGATGGTTTCGGCTTCAAACAGGCCGGGTGCCGGACCGCATACCAGCAGAATATGGGATAGCCGGGCACTCAGGTCCACTGGAATCTGCTCCACCAGATCCGGGTGGGTGAGCACGGCCCGGGGTGAAATATTGTCTAAGCGAACTTCGAGTTCGTAGAAGCCGGAAGTGGAAAACACCGGGCAGAACATCACGCCCATGCGGGCGGCCCCGGCCATGGCAAAATAGGTTTCCGGGCAGGGCGGCAGAAACAAAACCAGCCGGTCGCCTTCCCCAAACCCGAACCGGGTCAGCAGGTTGGCCCATCTGGCCGACATATCGCGCATTTGCCGGTAGGAAAAGCTTTCCCGCCGGCCCTCTGCCTCAAATATCAGGGCCGGGTGTTCGGCTTTTTGGGCGTCATCGGCCCAAAAATCCAGGGACTCGGCAATAATATTGACAAGGCTGTCGCTTTGCCGGTGAAGTTGTTTTTCCGCCTCGTTCCAGGAAAAGCTCTGTCTGGCCAGGTTGTAGTCCCGAAGGTTTGCAGTCTCCGGGGCGACGGCAGGAATGCGGGCTTTGATCATGCCATGACTCCAAGGGGTTGATGGATTTCCAAAATCCGGCCGACCATGTCAACGGCTTCCGGGGTGGCGGAATCCGGGATCTGCGGGCTTTGATCCGTATCTGCCGTTAATTCCGATAGCACACTGCCCACGCACCGGACAAGGGCTGCGGGTTCATATCCGCCTTCCAGGGCAAAAAACAGCGGAATTTTGCCGCAGGCAGTGTCTGCGGCATCCAGAATCAGCCGGGTCAGTCGGGCATAGATGTTTTCGGAAAAAAGGCATCTTCCCACAGGATCGTCGCAATGGGCGTCAAATCCGGCTGCCACCATGATCAGATCCGGCGCAAAGCCATGGATCACCGGCACCAGAGTCCGGGAATAGAGATACACCATGTCATCGTCGGTGAAATCCCGGGACAACTCAATGTTCATGGTATATCCCCGCCCCAACCCGGCCCCGGTTTCCTCTATGGCGCCGGTGTAGGGATAAAGCATCCGGTCATGGGTGGAGAAATAATAAATCCGGTCGTTTTCGTAGAAAATGTCGTTGATGCCGTTTCCGTGGTGCACATCCCAGTCCACCACCAGAATCCGGCGGGCATTG
>JAGTVF010000356.1 GCA_018224315.1 Desulfobacterales bacterium
ATGAAACCTTGCTGAATTGTTTTTTGGTGGGCCCACCAGGATTCGAACCTGGGACCGACCGGTTATGAGCCGGTGGCTCTTCCAGCTGAGCTATGGGCCCGTTTTTCTTTATTTGCTCCCAAAAAGGCTTTGTTTATCTACCGGCTCGCCTGTTTTTTGTCAAGGTCTTATTGGAAACCTTTGCCGGGGTTTTTGCTTCAGGACTCGATAAAATACTTGAGTTTGCGGCTCCGGGTGGGATGGCGCAGTTTGCGCAGGGCTTTGGCCTCGATCTGCCGGATGCGCTCCCGGGTCACGTCAAAGTCGTTGCCCACCTCCTCCAGGGTATGATCGGATTTTTCCCCAATGCCAAACCGCATGCGCAGAACCTTTTCCTCCCGCGGGGTCAGGGTGGTCAGGACCTTGCGGGTCTGCTCGGACAAGTTGAGGTTAATGGCCGCCTCTGAAGGCGACATAAAGGTCTTGTCCTCGATAAAATCGCCCAGATGACTATCATCTTCCTCGCCAATGGGGGTTTCTAAGGAAATGGGTTCCCTTGCAATCCGCAGCACCTTTCGCACCTTGTCAATGGGCACTTCCATTTTCTCGGCGATCTCCTCGGGCGAGGGCTCCCGGCCCATTTCCTGGACCAGGTAACGGGAGGTGCGAATCAGCTTGTTGATGGTCTCGATCATGTGCACCGGAATCCGGATGGTGCGCGCCTGATCGGCAATGGCCCGGGTGATGGCCTGGCGGATCCACCAGGTGGCATAGGTGGAAAATTTGTAGCCCCGCCGGTATTCAAACTTGTCCACCGCCTTCATCAGCCCGATGTTGCCTTCCTGGATCAGGTCCAAAAACTGCAGGCCGCGGTTGGTGTATTTTTTGGCAATGCTGACCACCAGCCGAAGGTTGGCCTGGACCAGCTCGCCTTTGGCGTCCTTTGCCCGCTGGTGGCCATCTTCGATTCTGGCCATGATCCGCTTCAGGCTCCGGGCCGAGGCCTTGATCTCGCGTTCGCGCATTTCGGTCTGGGTGTGGAGCTTTTTCAAGTCCTCAAACAGCTGAGCCACTTCCCCGCTGCCGTAGACCGAGCAGGTACATCCCCATTTGACAAAGCCCTTTTCCTTTTCCAGGCGCTGGCGCACCTCGGAAATGGGGACGTCAAAGGCGGCGGCACACTCGCAGAACACCTTGTGCGTGGTGTCAAACCATTCCACCTGCTCGTAGATCTTGCGCTCGATTTCCTCGATCACATCGCTTTCCAGGCGCCATTCCTTAAACAGATCAAAAATCTTGCGGTTCCGGCGGCGGATGGAGCGCATAACCCGGCGCTGCTCTTCGGCATCCATGGATTCGTGAAAAATCCGGTCCCGCAGCTGCTGATTTTCCGCGTCAATGCTTTTGATGTGATCAATGGTTTCAAGAAATTTCTCGATCTGCAAAGATTCGTCCACGATGGTATCGCCCTCGTCGATATCGCGCAGCACATGCTTGGGCCGCAGCGTGCCCGCAGCAATCTGATCGCCGAGGTTGATAATGCTGTCAACGCCCAGGGTGGTTTCGAGCATGGCCTTTAACACTTCCTGCTCGCCAAGCTCAATCTTTTTGGCGATTTCTATTTCACCCTCCCGGGACAGCAGGGTCACCATGCCCATTTCCCGCAGATACATCTTCACCGGGTCATTGACAGAGCGAAACTTGGCTGTTTCATCGACTTCCTCGGTCTCGGCAACACTGTCTTCGCCTTCTTTCTTGGATTCTGAAGACAGGCGCTGCTTTTTTTTCTCCACCACTTCGATATCCAGGTCATCAAACCACATCAGTGTTTCATCGATCTGCTCCGGGGACATCATTTCCTCGGGAAGCACCTCACTGATCTGTTCATAGGTCAGATAACCCTGCTCCTTGCCCTTGGAAATCAGCTGGTTGACTTTTTCCTTCTGGACTTCTTTGGATTCGCCCCCTTGTTTTGCGGACCGTTTTGCCATAAATCCCAAGCCTCCTGGTATTTTAATCATTATAACAAGACCCTGCGGCAGGCGCTGGTTAATGCCGGCCGGCGGCCTGTTTCTGTTTTTCGCTCAGCAGCTTGAGCAGCAGCTGCTGATCATTGTTTTGCTCAGCGGCCCGGATGCGGTCAAGCAAATCATTTTTCCGGCGCTGCTTGCAATTGGTGAACTGGGACAACAGCAGCCGGCAGCTCTGCTCCGCCCAGCAGGCCTCTTCCATCATCATGGAAGTCACCACCTGCCGCTGTTGTTCATCTTCAAGGTGTCCGAGCAGATCTGAAGCGGTCTTGTCCTCCAGGCCAATCACCCGGCAGACCTTCCGGCCCAGTTCCTGCATCCGGGAATCCTCAAACTGCTCCAGGATCCGGTTTTTCTCTACTTCGGCAATCATCTCCGGGTGCTGGATCATCATGGCCACCACCTTCATTTCCAGGCGGTCGGTGGACGGCCTGCGGGCTTCAGGGGCCGCGTCTGCGGAAGCATTGGAATTCGGCGCCGACGCGGCCTGCTGTGCTGAACTGCCGCGGGCGCGATTGCTCAAAGACGGCTGCTGCTGGCGCACTTTTTCAAGCACGGCAGCCTCGTCCACGCCAATGGTTTCAGCCAGGTGCTGGATATAGACCGACCGGGCCACTGCATCCTGGATCTCGGCAAGCACCGGGGCAATTTCCGCAATGATTTTCACCTTTCCCTCTAAAGCCAGCCCGTGGGCGGAAACCGCGTTTTCGATCAGAAATCCAAACAGGCTCGGAGCCTTTTGCGCCAGCTGGTCAAAGGCTTCCGGTCCCTGATCAAACAAAAAGGAATCCGGGTCATGCCCCGGAGGCAGCAAAATCACGGCTGCCTCCATACCTTCCTCAAGAAAGGCGCCAATGGTGCGCTTGGCGGCATTGACCCCGGCGGCATCCGAGTCAAACACCAGATAGGCTTTCTTATCCCCGGACCCGGCAGCCCGGCTGAGCCTGCGGATATGATCCCGTGTCAAAGACGTGCCCAGGGTGGCAACAGAATTGGTCAGGCCGTGCTGATGCATGGTCAGCAGATCAAAATAGCCTTCAACGATGTATACCCGGCCCCGGTTTCTGCAGGCGGATCTGGCCGCGTACAGGCCGTAAAGGGTGCTGCGCTTTTGATATACCGGGCTTTCCGGGGAATTTAAATACTTGGGCAGGGCCTCATCCATGACCCGTCCCCCGAAGGCCACCACCTGGCCGGTCACATCCCGGATGGGAAAAATCACCCGGTTTCTGAACCGGTCATAATAGCCGTTTTTCTGTTTTCTGGGCACAATGAGTCCGGCTTTTTCCGCAAATGAAAGCGAAAAGCGGTTTTTGCGCAAAAACCCGATCAGATTGTCCCATCCCTGGGGCGCAAAGCCGATTCCAAACTGCCGGATGATCTCCGGATCCATCCCCCGCTGTTCAAGGTAACTTCTGGCGGCACTGCCCCGGGGGTTTTTCAACAGCATCTCCTGGTAAAATTCCATAACCTGCCGGTTTAACCCCAGCAACTGCTCTCTTTGGGATGCCTGCTGTCGCTGTTTATCCGACATGTCCGGGGCGGGCAGGCTCACGCCGTATTGGCGGGCCACGGTTTCCACGGCTTCGGGAAAACTGATGCCGTCGTATTTCATCAGAAAAGTAAACACATCCCCGCCGGCCCCGCAGCCAAAACAGTGAAAAATCTGTTTTTCCGGGCTGACAGTAAACGACGGGGTCTTTTCCGCGTGAAACGGGCACAGACCGGCATAATCCTTTCCCGCTTTTTTCAGAAACACCCGTGCGGATATCACATCCACGATTTCCCCGGCGTTGCGGATTTCGGCAAGCTTTTCATCTGATATATACAACGCCAACCGATGCTACCTCCGATACAGGCTGTATGCCAAAGACATATTCGGGCAGGATTGGGCAGGTGCCCAAATTTAAATGAAAATAAGGATTTGACACGGGATTGTCAAATTGATTTTCAGCCCCGGCACCCGGCAAACACCGCGCTGCGGGAACTGTTTACAGGGCGTCGAGAAACGCCGCTGCCTCGCGCAAATCCAGCCGGCCGTCATATAAGGCACGGCCCGTTATAATGCCCGAAACCCCGTCCTCTGCCAGTTTGGAAAGGTTTCGGATGTCATCCATGCAGGAAACACCGCCCGAGGCCACCACGGGTATGCCCACGGCTCTGGCAAATTCCCGGATCGCCTCAATATTGGGACCGGTCTGCATGCCGTCGCGCTCAATATCGGTAAAATTGATGGCCGCCACCCCGGAATCCTCAAACTGCCGACCCAGGTCAATGGCGGAGACCTCCGTGGTCTGTGTCCAGCCCTCGATGGCCACCTTGCCGTTTCTGGCATCAATGCCCACCACGATCCGGCCCGGAAAATCCCGGCAGGCCTGCCTGACCAGATCCGGATCATAAATGGCCGCACTGCCGATCACCACCCGGTCCACACCCTGGTCCAGATACATGCCAATGGTATCTATATCCCGGATCCCGCCGCCCACCTGAATGGGCACCGATCCTGCCGCTGATGTGATCTGCTCGATGACACCAAGATTTTTGGGACTTTTTTCAATGGCCCCGTCCAGGTCCACCACGTGGATGAGCCGGGCGCCCTGGTCAATCCAGCGCACCGCCATGGCCGGGGGATCGTCTGAGAACACGGTTTCCCGGTCCATTCGCCCCTGCAGCAGGCGCACGCATCGTCCGCCCTTGATGTCAATTGCCGGTATAACAATCATTTTGCCTAACTCCTCAAAACCGAAACAGCTGCGCTACAGCGTTCCCTTGGTGGACAGGACCCCGGCAATCCGCGGGTCATAGCCGGCAGCCTGGCCCAGGGCCCGGCCAACGGATTTAAAAACCGATTCAGTGATATGGTGGTTGTTTTCCCCGTACGGCACCCGGATATGGAGATTCATGCCCACGGCATTGACAAGTGCCCGGAAAAATTCCTTTGCCAGCTGGGGCGGGAAATCCGAGTCCGGATAAAGCCCTGCGGGCAGGTCATAGACCAGATAGGGCCGGCCCGAAAGATCCACCACGGCCTGGCAAAGGGCGTCATCCATGGGTGTTGCGGCAAACCCGTAGCGAACAATGCCCGATTTGTTTCCAAGAGCCCGGCAGATCGCTTCGCCGAGCACAATGCCGGCATCCTCCACGGTGTGATGAAAATCCACCTCAATGTCGCCCCTGGCGCGAACGCGGAGATCAAACAGGCCGTGGACGGCAAACAGGGTCAGCATGTGGTCAAAAAAGGCAATGCCGGTATCAATGTCGTGTTTGCCGATTCCGTCAATGTCGATTCCGGCAGAAATCCGGGTTTCTTTGGTGCTGCGCTCAGCTTCTGCGATTCGGGCCATAACTTGATCGTCCTTTGTGCAATCCGTCTTCCGGTATCACCCCTGGC
>JAGTVF010000357.1 GCA_018224315.1 Desulfobacterales bacterium
ATGCCCGTGGCCGCGGTAAAGTGCGGGGCCAGGTAGTCAAGCAGGCCCGTGTTGTCGGTACTGGTGGTGGTGGCCATGAGCAGATCCAGGTTTGCGGTCCAGCCAGGCCTGCACATGAGCATCAATAAGCAGGCCCCGAGAAAAACAGCTTTGCATGCAGTGACTTGAAATTTCATTGGCAATCCTTTGTATGAACGGTTTTTCACGTTAGTGGATTTCAGCGAATGGCGGTCAAATAAGCAAGAAAGTACAAGTTAAGGTCATTTATTGTCAATATTTTTTATTGTTCCATTTTTTTGAGATTATAAATTACCAAAAATAACCAAATATGACATTTATAAATTTTAAAACTTGTTTCTTTTTGTCTACAGGGGCAGAATCATTTACACAATAGGCGCAAATTTGCAAAATCGATCTGCTTTGTAAGGAGAATGAATGAACAGAAAAATGAGATTGCTTTTCATCCTGACGCTTGCGGCCAGTTTGGCCGGCAGCGGTTTTTTACAGGCATGTCAGCGAAAGCCAGAGGATGCGGACATCAGGCCCGAAGAAGTCATCGGAGAGGTTGCGCTGCCGGATTTCAACAAGGCGGACAAATACGGCACAGACCAGGGCCATAAAGAAACAAGTACCCGACAACACCAGAAAGGCGGGACTTCGGCGGCATCCATTCCCGAGGACATGGATACGGAGTTGCCGGATTTTACCAACTATAAGGATGTAAAAGAAAAGAAAAAGGCTTTTTTCGACTTTCTGCGTCCCATTGTCCGGAAGGAAAACCATGAGGTGCTCAAGGAGCGGGCGTATATCTTGCTAAAATGGCAGCGTTTTGCCAGAGGACAGGAATTGTCGGAAAAGGAAATTCAGTGTTTAAATGCCCTTGCTGAAAAATACCGCGTGGACGCCGCCTATGATCAGGGGGAGGTGTTTTTCAGAAAGATGCTCATCCACGTGGATAAAATTCCGGTATCCCTTGCATTGATCCAGGCGGCAAAAGAATCCGGATGGGGAACTTCCTATTTTGCCCGGGAGGGCAACAACCTGTTTGGGCACTGGTGTTTTAAAAAGGGATGCGGTATCATTCCCAGACGGCGCCCCGAGGGCGCTACCTATGAGGTCCGGGCCTTTGACGATGTGGCCGCTTCGGTTCGCGCCTATATCCGCAATCTCAACTCCCATCCGGCATACAGGGAGGTCCGCATGCAGCGCTACCGGATGCGGCTTGCCGGAAAACAGCCGGATGCGCATTTAATGGCGGGCGGGCTGGAGCACTATTCCGGAATCGGTATGAAATATGTGGAGACGGTCCGGGAGATGATTCAGGGCAATGAGAAATTCATGGGCATCCATGAGCCGGCTGCCCGATCCTAGATATCTTTATCCCGGCCAGTCTATATTCAGGCGAAAGTAGAAGCAATCAACCCAAGGGGAATCGGTATGAGAAGGCCAGTGAAATTTTTGACCTGCTTGTTCGCAGGCATTTTTTTGATTCTGTTGACTGCCGGCACTTCAGGGGCGGATGAGAAAACCGCCCGAATTGGTTATGCCCAATGGTCCTGTGCAACAGCGGCGTCCAACGTGGTTAAGGCCGTGCTGGAAGAAAAAATGGGCTATGACTGTCAGCTCGTAGCAATGGAAGCCGAGGCCTTGTGGCTTTCAACGGCCAGCAGCGATGTCGACGGATTCGTGTGTGCCTGGCTGCCCGGTCTTCATCAGTATTATTATGCAAAAGCAGAAGATCATGTGGTTGATCTGGGCCCGAACATGGAAGGGACAAAAGTGGGTCTTGTGGTGCCCGAATACGTGCCTGTTGATTCCATTGAGGGGCTTGCTGGGCATGCTGAAAAATTTGACAATCAGATCATCGGTATCGATCCGGGCGCGGGCATCATGCGCTTTGCCAAAGAAGCGATCAAAGACTACCAAATCGCCAATATGGAACTGGTACCCGGAAGTGGTGCCGTCATGACCGGGGTTTTGCGCAAAAAAATCAAAAAACGCCAGTGGGTGGTGGTCACCGGCTGGACGCCGCACTGGAAATTTGCCAGGTGGGATCTCAAGTATTTAAAGGATCCCAAAGGGGTTTTCGGGGGGTCTGAATCCATTCACACAGTGGTGAGAAAAGACCTTGAAACAGAAAAGCCGGATTTATACAGGTTTTTGGATCATTTCAACTGGCAGCCCGATGATATTCATCAGGTGATGGACATGATTCAAAAATCCGGCCAACCGTATCAAAGCGCGGTGAAATGGATCAAGCAGAATCCGGACAAGGTTGAAGCCTGGCTTTCCGGGCCCTAATGCAGCCCGATCCGGTGTCCCGGCGGCAAGCCGAAAAAGCAGAAAAACACCGCTTATTACTGCGCGGGTTTTTCTTCAGGGATCACCCAGGCGTGCGAATACCAGAACCATTGCGAACCGTTTTTTGAAGCATAAACTCCTCTGTTTAGGTCTGCTTGTTTTTCATGGAAAGGGCAATGCGTTTTCTTTCCAGCTCCACGGACAAGACCGTGACCCGGAC
>JAGTVF010000358.1 GCA_018224315.1 Desulfobacterales bacterium
CGTGCAGAAGAAGAGGCCTGGATGCGGCAGGGGGTCAAGGCCAGGCGCGCGCGCAACCAGGGCCGGGTGCGCGCCCTGCAGCAAATGCGGGAGAAGGTGCGCCAGCGCCGGGCCGGCACTGGCCAGGCGCGCATGGAACTCCAGGAGGCTGAACGGACCGGAAAACTGGTTATCCGGGCCAGGGCTTTGACCCACACCCGCGGCAGCACCCCGATTGTGGAAAACTTTTCCACCATGATCATGCGCGGGGATAAAATCGGCATTATCGGGCCCAACGGGGCCGGCAAAACAACCCTGATCCGGCTTCTTTTAGACGAAATTTCCCCGGATTTTGGAACCGTTGTCCATGGCACCGCCCTGCAGCCCGCCTATTTTGACCAGCTACGGACCCGCCTGGATGAGCAGAAAACCGTTATGGAAAATATTTCCACAGACAATGACTATATTGTGTTTAACGGTCGGCGGCGGCATGTGGTCGGCTATCTCCGAGACTTTCTTTTCTCAGCCGAGCGCTGCCGAACACCGGTGCATGTGCTTTCCGGCGGGGAGAGAAACCGCCTGATGCTGGCAAAGCTATTTACCCGGCCGGCCAATTTGCTGGTGCTCGACGAACCCACAAATGATTTGGATGCAGAAACCCTGGAACTGCTCGAAGAGCTTTTGGTCAACTTTGACGGCACTCTTTTGATGGTCAGCCATGACCGGCAATTTTTAAACAATGTGGTAACCAGCACCCTGGTTTTTGAAGGCAATGGGAAGGTGACCGAATATGCCGGGGGATATGATGACTGGCTGGCCCAGCGGCCAGTGCCCGAAGACCCGGGGACCGCCGGCAGGGCGCAAAAACCCCGGACCCGGAAAACCCCTGCGGCTTCCAGACCCAGAGGACTCAACTTCAATCAGAAAAACGAATTAAAAACCCTTCCCGAAACCATTGAAGCACTGGAAGCCGAACAAAGCAGCCTTCAGTCCGCCATGGCCGGACCGGATTTCTACAAGCAGGACAAACAAACGATTCTGGCCCATCAAAGACGGCTTGAGGCAGTGGAAGCCCGAATCGCTGAAGCCTACCAGCGGTGGGAGGAATTAGAAGCGTTTGCGCAATAGACACAAAAGAACAAAGGAAGCTTTCCATGACCCCGCACACGGATAACAACTGCGGCATCACCGGCCCGCAAAACGGGTGCCGGGCGACCCTGGCCCAGATTTCAGCCCTGCCCCGGCACCACCGGGAAACCATCCCGGAAACCTATCTCGATGCCATGGGCCACATGAACGTCCGCTGGTACATGGCCCTTTATGACCAGGCCACCTGGGATTTTTTTGAAACCATCGGCATGACCCCGGACTATTTTCAGGCCCAAAATGCCGGGGCTTTTGCCTTACGGCAATTTATCCAGTATTTCAGCGAAATCCGCGCAGGGCAGACTGCGGGCGTGCGCACCCGGGTGCTGGGCCGCACGGACAAGCGCTTTCATTTCATGCACTTTATGATCAACGAAACCACGGGGCAGGTGGCCTCAAGCTTTGAGTCCATGGGCACCCACGCGGATCTGAAACAACGCCGGTCCGCCCCGTTTCCGGCCTTTATCGCGGAAAAAATCGACACCCTGATCGGCCGCGACAGCCGGCTGGATTGGGAGGCCCCTGTGTGCGGGGTTTTAACCCTTTGATCCACCTTGGACCACAGGGCTTAATTGGAGCCGAAAACCCGCTTTAGCAAATCAGTGGTCTGTCTGGCGGGATTCTGGCGGATGGCGGCTTCTTCATCGGCCATGTAATAAAAAATCCCCTCCATGCCCTTTTCAGTGACATAGTCGGTGAGGTTGGCTTTGACATCCGGAACAAAAAGCATGGATTGATATTTGTTCATCAATTTGTCATAGGCCTGAACCGCCCCGGCTTCTGAGAGCTTGTTTTCGATGATCGGGCGCATCTTTTCGGCCAGGGGATCGGCCATTTTGCCCCTGAAATACCGGGTGGCTGAATCTTTGGGCCCGTTGTAGATCTGTTTGACATCGGCAAATGTCATGTCTGCAATGGCATCCAGAAAAAGCGCCTTTGCTTCAGGTGCGGCCTGTTCCGCAGCGCGGTTGAGCTTTAACTCCAGATCATCGGCCAAATAGGACATCCCGGCTTTTTCCAGGGTTGTCTGAACAACCGAAAATTGTTCGGGCAGGGGGATATGCACATCCGGATCCGCGTTAAACCCGTTTTCCTGACCCAGCTGTTGGACAACTTTTTCCGAGCCCATGGCAAGGGCCTGCTTAAACGCCTCACTGATTTCATTGGAAGTCAGATCCCCGGCCGTGGATGCAGATTGCTCCCCGTTTTGCTCCCCGGAGCCGGAAAAAATTTCAAGCCCCTTTTCAAAAAGGTTTCCCGCATTGGCTGTGGTCACCGCCCAGACCAAAAGAACAACCGTGCATATAACGGCAGTGCACTCATATTTTTTTGTTTCACGTGAAAACAACAGCATATCTCTCCTCCAAATGAAATTGGTGGGGGTCCTGGTTTAAAAATCCGAACGTGTTTATCTAACCATATCCTTTGAATGAAAAAAATCAAATCGCAAGCCGGGCGCTGATGATTTTCTGCAGGTGCAAATCCTTGAAAGGCCGGCGGAAAAACCGCCGCATTGAATGAGGCCGGATAAGAAAAAAAAAGCGCCTGAGAGGGTGAATGGTCCCTCTCAGGCGATATATAAAACAAGAGGCGTTAAGCAAAACCGTTTTTCAGGGCCGGTTCCATCCACGAGATCAGGTGTACGGTTTTTGCGGGCCTCTTGAAATTGTTGGCGTCCCCAAGGGGATTTGAACCCCTGTCGCCGGCGTGAAAGGCCGGTGTCCTGGACCGGGCTAGACGATGGGGACGCAAGTATGTAAAATCTGTTTGTGGTGGGCCGTGTTGGACTCGAACCAACGACTCTCTGCTTAAAAGGCAGATACTCTACCAACTGAGTTAACGGCCCCAGTCCAGCGGCTAATAAAGTATTTCTTGTATCGATTCCAACCAGGCCTGTCAATGATAAAATTTAGCCTGAAGCCGATTTTTTGCAAATGATTTTTGGCCGGTTTCGGTGCAACGCGCTATTTGCGCCAAAACTCCGGAACCAGAAAAATAATCACCGTATAAATCTCCAGGCGACCCAGGAGCATGCACCAGGAAAGCAGCCATTTGCCGAAATAGGGAATTTCGGCATAATTGCCCGCCGGTCCCACCAGGGCCAGGCCCGGGCCGATATTGCCGATGGATGCGGCCACGGCTGAAAATGAGGTAACAAAATCCACGCCCATGGACGCCAGCACAATGGAGCAGAGCACAAAAATGCCCATGTAGAGAGCCAGAAAACCCAGAACACTGCTGATGACCTCGCCGGAAACCGGTTTTCCCCCGATTTTCACGTAAGACACCGAATGGGGATGCACCAGGTTGAAAAGCTCCTTGTAGCAAAACTTCACGCACAGCATAATGCGCATCATTTTCATGCCCCCGGTGGTGGATCCTGCAGAGGCTCCGAGAAACATGCAGGTGAAAATAATGAGCTGCGCCACTGCCGGCCACTGGTTATAATCAGCCGTGGTATAGCCGGTGGTGGTCAGAATGGAAATCACCTGAAAGGCCCCGTACCGGAAACTTTCCCCGAGGCTATCATAAACCTCCCCGTTGATGAAAAAACTGACCACCAGGGTCAATCCAACCAGGGTCAACAGATAAAACCGGCATTCCGGATCCCGCCAGTAGGCCAGGGGCCGGGCCCTGAGCATCTGGTAGTGCAGGGAAAAATTGATTCCGGCAATCACCATGAAGCCCATAATCACGATATCGATATAGAGGCTGTCATAATGGGCAATCGACAGCCCTTTTGTGGAAAATCCGCCGGAGGGCATGGTGGTAAAGGTGTGGGAGACTGCGTCATAGACCGTCATTCCGCCGACCAGCAGCAAAACCACCTCAAGCACGGAAAACAGGACATAGACTTTCCACAGCAGTTTGGCTGTATCGCTGATCCGGGGCTTTAGCTTGTCCGGCATGGGCGTGGGCACCTCTGCCTTGTAGAGCTGGAACCCGCCCACCCCAAGAAAGGGCAGAATGGCAATGGTCAAAACAATAATGCCCATGCCCCCAAGCCACTGGATAAAGCTGCGCCAGAACAGCAGTCCCCTGGGTACGGCTTCAATATCGGTTAACACCGAAGCCCCGGTGGTGGTGAACCCGGAGACAGATTCAAAAAAGGCATCGGCAAATACCGGGAAAGACCCGCTGAAATAAAAGGGAAGCGCCCCGAAAAATCCAATGGCCGTCCAGCCCAGGGCCACGATGGCCATGCCCTCGCGCTGGCTGATATACTCGGTTTTGGGCTGCCGAAATAAAACAAAAAGGGCCATGCCGCATGCCCCGGCGACAGCTGCAGACATCAGCAAGGCCCCGGTGCTGCCGTCTGTGTAAAATGCCGCCACCCCGGCGGGCAGCAATAGTGTCAGGCCCAGGCAAAAAACCAAGACCCCCGTGTATTGGCCCACGAATGCCCAGCGCACCTAGAAAAACTCCAGTTTCACGGTGAGAATTTTCTCGATTTTGGAAATCACCTGGCGCTTGGCAAAAATAATGACCCGATCGCCGGGTTCAATCACGCTGTCGCCCGAAGGTATGATCACCTGGCCGTTTCGGATAATGCC
>JAGTVF010000359.1 GCA_018224315.1 Desulfobacterales bacterium
GCGGCCATGGAAGGCGGCCTGGACAATGTATCCTACACGGAAAACAAACGCTTTCATTTAAACGTACCCGACTCCTGCCCGGGTGTGGATGCGGAAATCCTGCATCCGGAAAACACCTGGTCTGACAAAAGCGCCTTTGAGCAGCGGGCCAAAGCCCTGGCCCGGGAATTTTCGGATTATTTTGACCAGGCCTATTCAGGCGCGGACATTGATCCGGCGGTCCGGGCCCAGTGCCCGGGCAAGTAAGGCGTTGTGAATTGATTTATACGCAAACAGAATTGATTTCCTGAAAATGACAAGTTCCGAATCCGAAGACACACAGATCCGCTCGGCCCACCAGCAGCGCATGGCCCGTCTGGCGGCAGACAAGCAGCGCATTTTAATGCAGCCGCCGGAAAAAGCCTTAGATGAAATCCTGGATCACCCCCTGGCCACGGCCCTGGTTCACTCCATGGCCGAAGAGGACATGTATTTTCTGGTCCACGAAATCGGAACCCAAGACGCCATGGAACTGCTGTCCCTGGCCTCCAACCGGCAATGGGAATATTTGCTGGATCTGGAAATCTGGAATCGCGACCGGATCAACACCCATGCCCTGGGCCACTGGATGAGCCTGCTTTCCCGGGCTGATCCGCCGCGTTTCCACCAATGGACCACATCGGAAAAATACGAACTGCTGGAATACTATCTCCATGAGGCCCTTGAAATCCGGCTCCCGGAAGAAAACGAAGACCCGAGCGACTTTCCGGACGGTTTTTTCACCCATGACGGGGTTTTTTACGTCCGCATCCATGAGGCCTTTTTAAACGCCATTGAAGACGAGGATGACCAGGAAGAACGCCAGCAACTCATCCACCAACTTCTGCGTCACATTGCAGACGAGGACCTTCAGGCTTACCAGGCCACCTTGCTTCGCAGCGCCAATGTCATGGAGGCTGAAAGCCAGGAGGAAGCCCTGCGGTTTCGCAATGTGCGCCTGGCTGAAAAGGGATTTCTGCCATTTGAAGAAGCCGTTGGCGTATATGCTCCCATGCGGCCGGAATCCGTGCGCAAACGTCCGTCCCGGACACCGGATACGGCATCTGATGCGGACTTTAACCTGCCGGTGCCACTACAGCACAGTTTCATGCTTTCTGACAGCGGTATTTTCGGCACAGCACTCTGGCAAATCAAATCAAGCCAATTTGTCTATGAACTTCAGGTGGAATTTGCCGCCCTCTGCAACCAGGTGATTGCCGCAGACCAGCAGCCAGTCAGGCAGCGCGGGGAGCTTGGACACGTGGTGGAAAAGGTTTCCGCATACCTCGGCCTGGGCCTGCACCGGCTGGCCGGGACCAGCAAACCGCCGGCACCCGGGCAGAGCGCAGAAATCTTAAGCAAATACAGTCTGGCCGACATTTTCCGAACCGGTTACGCCCTGGCGGTGGATCTGCGGAACCGGGCCCGGAAATGGAAGGCCGATGCCTGGTACGCACATCACCGGCTGGCCCTGAGTTTCTGGGGAGAGCGGCTTGTGGGTTTTGTGGGCGGGCTTCTGCTGACCCGGCCCAAGTTTTTTGACAATTACCAAACCGGCCGGATGTACCGGGAGTTTGAAACCATGCAGGACATTGAGACGTCCGAAGCCGCCTTAAACGAAATCACGGCCTTTGACCACCTGCTGTCGTGCATGCAAATCAACACCCGTTACTTGCCGGAACGATATTTTATCACCCATGAAAATCTTTTGCTCACCCTGTGGGCCAAAGACCGCCTGGGCCAGCCCCGGACACCGCTGCCGATTCCGGTTGATGCCTTCCGGCCCTTTTTCAGTGAGCTGTGGGAAAAACCCGCAGAAACACCCCGGATCCGGAATTCGGCCAAATCCGATTTTCTCCAATGGCTCTCAGACGCAAGCGGGATTTCCACCCATGACATATCCGTGCGCATGGAGACGACCCTGGAAAACCTGTTTTTGCGAATTGCCGAAGAATACGGCCATGTTCGGCCAGCGGACCTGGACCCCAGATTTATCCATCTGTTTATCCTCGAAAAAACTGAAAATCAATGACGCTTCTGTTCATTTACCTGTTTATCGCTCTAGGGGTCTCATTTCTGTGCTCCATCATGGAGTCGGTGCTCCTGTCGATCACCCCGAGCTTTACCGCAGCCTTTGAAGAGATTCATCCCAAGACCGGCAAGGTGCTGCGCACGTTAAAAACCGATATTGACCGCCCTCTGGCCGCCATTTTGAGCTTAAACACCATTGCCCACACAGTTGGGGCCGCCGGTGTGGGCGCCCAGGCGGTTGCGGTGTTTGGCAGCCAATATGTGGGCATCACCTCTGCAGTGCTCACCTTTTTGATTCTGGTTTTGTCCGAGATCATTCCCAAAACCATCGGCGCGCTTTTCTGGCGGAGTCTGACCCGGCCCACGGTGCTTTTGCTCCGCAGCCTCATCCTTGTCCTGTATCCCCTGGTGCAGATGTCTCAGGTGATTACCTACCTGTTTTCCAGGGGCAAAAAAATCAAGCCGGTGACCCGGGATGAAATCCGGGCCCTGGCGGATCTGGGGTTTGAAGAAGGCCTGTTTCTGGAAAAAGAATCCCGGATTATCAAAAACCTGATGCGTTTGAGCTCAATCCGGGCGGCCGATATCATGACCCCGCGCAAAGTCATGTTTGCCCTGCCCGAAAACATGCGCATAGACGAGGTCTACCAGGTCTATCCCAGCATTCATGTCTCCCGGATTCCTTTGTACGAACCGGACAACAAATCCATTACCCGCTACATTTTAAAAGACGACCTGCTGCTGGCCCTGGCCACCGGGGATGCCACCCGCCCGGTGGCCGAACTGGGCCGGGACATGCTGGCGGTACCCGAAACGGTAAACCTGTTTCGCCTCTTTGAACAGCTTCTGGACCGGCGGGAACATATCGCCCTGGTGGTGGATGAATACGGTGGTATCGCCGGCCTGGTGTCCATGGAGGACATCCTGGAGACCCTTCTGGGAACGGAAATAATTGACGAAACCGACACCATTCCCAACATGCGCAAGTGGGCCAGAAAGCAATGGTATGAACGGGCCCGGTCCCAGGGCCTGATTGCTGCAGAAGATGACCAGAGCATAGAAACGCAAAGACGACCCCTTCCGGAAAGTTCGTAAGACATGAAAGAAATCCGGACATGCATGGGACAGCCGATCTTGAGCACCCATTTTGAAGACGAATTCCGGCGGTATGAAAAACATGCCGCCGGCTGCGGAAAACACTTCTGATGATCGTTCTTGTCTGCACTTTGGTTATCCTTGCAGCAACCGCGGCTGTATGGAACGGCAGTTTTCTGCTGGAAAATGCCGCCGGCCGGCTTGCCACCCACTATCACCTGCCGGCCGTGGTCCAGGGCTCGATTATCATGGCCGTGGGCTCCAGTTTTCCTGAGCTTTCCAGCACAGTGATCGCCACTTTGGTCCACGGCAAGTTCGAGCTCGGCGTGGCCGTGATCGTGGGATCGGCCGTGTTTAATATCCTTGTCATTCCCGGGGTCTCCGGACTTGCGGGCAAAGGACTGAAAACAGACCGGGAAATGGTTTACAAGGAAGCGCTGTTTTACATGATCAGCGTGGCCGTGCTCATGCTAAGCTTTGCCCTGGCCCTGATCTATCATCCGGTGGAAGGCAGCCAGTGGGAAGGAAGGGTCACCCGCACCATTGCCCTTCTGCCTGTGGGATTTTACGGACTCTATATTTTTCTGCAGCATCAGGATACGGTGGAATACCGGATAGAGCAGAGAAGAAACGGCCTTCATGCCCAAAAGATCAAAGGCGGGCCTGGCCGACAATGGCTGCGACTTTTGCTGGGCCTGGCGTTTATCGGAATCGGGGTGGAAGGGCTGGTGCGTTCGGTGATCATCCTGGGAGATGTTCTCCAAACCCCGCATTTTTTCTGGGGCCTGAGCGTGATTGCCGCTGCCACAAGCCTTCCGGATGCCTTTGTCAGCATCCAGGCCGCCCGCCGGGGCGACGGGATTGTGAGCATGGCCAATGTCCTGGGCAGCAACACCTTTGATCTTTTGATTGCCATTCCCATCGGCGTACTCATTGCCGGCACCTGCATCATTGACTTTTCAGTGGCCGCACCGGCCATGGGGCTTCTGGCAGTGGCCACCATTGCCCTGTTTATCATGCTGCGCACCCAGCTGCGCCTGACCCGTTTTGAATGCATCCTCCTGCTGGTCCTGTATGCCGGATTTATTGCCTGGATGGGGGTTGACGCGTTTTTTTATGCATAAATAACACCGTGGATCTGTTTGACATCCCGGGGAATTTATTCTATTTTAACCCAATTGGGGTTGAATTGATTTAGGATTGAAAAAAAAGCCTGTCCCTTGTTTTAAAGACCATACATTACCGGGAGAAACAGCCAATGGGCAAAATGACCATCGAGGATTTACAACGGATCAAGGAAAAAACCCTGCATGAAACCGCACTGCGCCATCAGCAGCCCAATGTCCGGGTTACGGTTCACATGGGAGACTGCGGCATTGCCGCCGGTGCCAGACCGGTGATGAATGCCGTCATCAAAGAACTGGGCAAAAGCGGGCGCCATGATATTCATGTGCTTGCCGCTGACTGCCTTGGCGTGTGCGAAACCGAACCCAACGTTACTGTGGAAGTGGCCGGACAAAACCCGGTGGTATACCAGAAGATGGATGCCGACAAGGTCCGGCAGGTATTTGAGCGCCATGTTTTAAACAACGAGGTGTTAACCGACCATACGGTGGAAGTGCCTGAGCCGGATCACAGCACGGAGACCAGCAAGGAGGCATAATCAATGGCAGACCGGATTCAAGACGTTTTAAGACAGACCGAGGCATTTGCCTCCCTCAGGGATGCAGAACTGGAAAAAATTGCCGGATTCAGCAGTATTGCCGGGTCTGAAAAAGGCTCGCGCCTGTTTAAGGAAGGACAGACCGCCGCCCACTTATGGGCCATTGCCGGCGGGCAGGTGGATCTTCGCTTTGAAATGCCGGCCCGGGAAACAACAGAACTCCAGACCATTTCCACGCTTTCGGCACCCGGCATCATCGGGTGGTCCAGCCTGCTGCCGCCTTATAAGTATAAGCTGTCGGCCTACTGCTCGTCGCAGGCCTGCGAAGTGGTAAAAATCAGCGGCGAACAACTGCTGACCTTTTTAAAGGAAAATCCGGAAACCGGCTACCGGGTGTTAAGGGCCATGATCCAGGTTGTGGGCACCCGGTTTGAACACCTGCAGGCCACAGCCGATGCTGCACCCCTGAGCAATTCATAGGATCCGCACAGGCGGCCTTGCTTGACGCAAAAACCCAGACCAAGGGAGAGCCATAATGAACAGTCTTGATTTCATGGACCAGGTGGAAATGTTTGCAGGCTTAACAGACGAGCAGCTGGAAGCCATACAAAATAACGCCGAAGTGGTGGAATACAGAAAATCTGATCCCATCTTCAAGCACGGAGAAACAGCCGAAAACCTCTGGATCGTGATA
>JAGTVF010000360.1 GCA_018224315.1 Desulfobacterales bacterium
GCACCTCCGCGCCGGCAACACGGGTTTTGAGTTTGAATTCCATTCCCTGGCTCTTTAAGATCCGCAGCAGACGGCGCGACAGCTGACTGTCAACCGTGCCGGCAATCCGGTCTGTCATTTCCGCCACGGTGACCTTTGATCCCAGGCGCGACCAGACTGAGCCCAGCTCCAGGCCGATATATCCGCCGCCCACGATGAGAAGGCGCTTTGGGATTTCATCAAAGGCCAGGGCATCGGTTGAATTGACAATAAACCGGCCGTCAAACTCCAGGCCCTTGACCTCAGCCGGGCGGCTGCCGGTGGCAAGCAAAATGTTTTGCGCCTCGATTGTTTGCGCCTTGCCGTTGTTTTCCACCTTGACAGATGCGGGGCCACTGAGTTCGGCCTTGCCCTTGAATATATCCACATTGCTGGCTTTGAGAAGGTTTTCCACGTTGTCGGTGAGAGCCCGGACAACCTCGTCTTTTCTGCCCATCATGGTTTTTAAGTTGATTTCCGGTTTGCTTACCTTGATGCCGTGTTTTTGAAAGGAATTGGCGGCCTGGGCCGCATGCTCCGAGGAATCGAGCAGGGCTTTGCTGGGAATGCAGCCGTAATTGAGGCATACCCCGCCAAGTCTGTCAAATTTGTCCACGCAGGCCGTTTTCATGCCCAGCTGGCCGGCTCTGGCCGCGGCCACGTACCCGCCCGGGCCGGCACCGATTACAATCAGATCATAACGCGATTGTTCACCCATTTTATATCTCCATGATCATGCGTTCAGGGGTTTCAACAAATTCCTTGATGCGCCGCAGAAAGCTCACCGCGTCCTTGCCGTCCACAATCCGGTGATCATAGCTGAGCGCCACGTACATCATGGGCCGGATGACCACCTGCCCGTCTATTGCCACCGGCCGGTCCTCGATCTTATGCATGGCCAGTATGGCGCTCTGGGGCATGTTGAGAATCGGCGTGGACAAAAGAGATCCGTAAATGCCGCCGTTGGTGATGGAAAAGGTGCCCCCTTCGAGTTCGGAAAGGGTGATGCGGTTTTTTTCCACACGCGCGGCAAAGTCAGCAATGGCTTCTTCGATTTGTGCAGATCCGAGCCGGTCTGCATGCCGGATGACCGGCACCACCAGGCCTTTTTTGGCGCCAATGGCAATGCCGATGTGATAATAGTGGTGATAGACGATTTCATCTTCTTCGATGGCGGCGTTGATTTCCGGAAATTCTTTGAGGGCGGCAACGCATGCCTTGACAAAAAAGGACATGAATCCCAGCCGCACCCCGTGGGTGTTGTAAAATGTGTCTTTGAACCGCTCCCGCAGTGTTTTGACCCGGCTCATGTCGATTTCATTAAACGTGGTGAGCATGGCGGTGTTCTGTTTGGCGTCAAGCAGGTGGGCGGCAATGGATTTCCGGATCGGAGACATGGGCGTGCGGGTGACGGCTTCTTGGGTTTCCGCGGGTTGAGGACTTTTTTGCTCTGGCGGGGCTGATGAAGTTTGTCCGGCGCCGGATTCAAGATAGGCAATCACATCACCCTTGGTGATTCGGCCGCCTGGGCCGGTTGTTCGGATTTTTGAGATATCCAGGTTGTTTTCAGCCACCAGACGGCGCACGGACGGCGGCAGGGTCTCTGCCGGTTCTGTCTCTGTTTCCTCTTTTCCAGCGGTTTCTGGCTCCGGGGTCGGGGCGGCCGGGGCTGCAGGCCCGGGTTCTGGCCCGGCCTGTTTTTCCGCGGGCTCCAAAGCGGCTTCAGGTTCCGGCGCTGGCGCTGGTTTGGCCGCTTTTTCTTCTGCTGCCGGGGATTTTTCCTTGTCAGCCGTCCGGGCGGCATCCGTGTCGATTTTGCCCACCACCTGTCCGATTTTTACGTTCTGGCCGGCCTGGACAACGATTTCCAGGATTCCGCTTTGCTCTGCAGGGACCTCCAGGGTGACCTTGTCGGTTTCCAAAACAAAGACCGGTTCGTCTTTTTCAATCCGGTCGCCGTCTGACTTGTACCATTCCGCCAGCAGGGCTTCTTTTACGGATTCGCCGACTTCCGGCACCTTGATATCCACTTTCATAAAGCCTCCTTACAGGGCCTTTGCGATGTTAAGGGTTTGACTGATTTTCATTTTTCCGCCAGCACCATGTCAATGATCTGCTGCTGCTGTTTTTTGTGCACGTGATGATATCCCGTGGCTGTGCTGGCCGAAGCCTTGCGGCCGATATAGTTGAGGGTGCGGGAAAAACGGGTTTCAAAAAGGGGCCGGATGTAGTTCCAGGCCCCCATGTTGGCCGGCTCCTCCTGGGCCCAGACCCAGCGGCGGCAGTTTTTGTATTTTTTGATCACCGATGCCAATTCTGTTTCGGCAAAGGGATAGAGCTGCTCGACCCGGATGAGGGCCGTGTTTTTTAGGCCCCTGTCATTGCGGGCTTCGGCCAGGTCGTAGAACAGCTTGCCCGATACCAGCACCACCTGATCGGGATTTTTCAGGGCTTTGGGATCATCAATGATCCGGTGAAAACGGCCTTTGGCCAGATCGTCTGTGGATGACACGGCTTCAGGATGGCGAAGCAGGCTTTTGGGGGTGAAGACGATCAGGGGTTTTAAAGTGCTGCCCCGGGCCTGGCGCCGCAGAAGATGATAATACTGGGCCGGGGTGGTGGGGTTGCACACGCAGAAGTTTTCATCTGCGGCCAGTTGCAAAAATCGCTCCACGCGGCTGCTGGAATGATCCGGGCCCTGGCCTTCATAGCCGTGGGGCAGCAGCAGGACCAGACCGCTTCTACACCCCCACTTGGTCTCGCCGCTGGCGATGTAGAGATCAATGACGGCCTGGGCGTTGTTGGCAAAATCGCCGAACTGGGCCTCCCACAGGATCAGGCTGTTTTTGCGGATCAGGGAGTAGCCGTATTCAAAGCCCATAACCCCGGCTTCGGACAGCAGGCTGTTGATGGATAAAAATCCGCCTCCGTCTTTGGCCGCGTTGTTGACGGGCACATGTTCTGCGTTGGTGGCGGTGTCAAACAAAACGCTGTGGCGCTGGCTGAAGGTGCCCCGCTGGCTGTCCTGGCCTGACAGGCGGACGAAAATGCCCTGGTTTACGATTGTGGCAAAGCCCAGGGCCTCGGCATTTGCCCAGTCGATGCCCTGGCCGCTTTTCACTGCGGCCAGGCGCTTTTCCAGAAGTTTTCCAATCTTGGGATGCAGCTGGAAATCATCCGGGGCCGCGTTGATTTTTGCTGCCAGGTCCTTTAGCAGATTGGGTTTGACACGGGTGTCCACATCTTCTGCGGCCCTCTCCGGTGTTTTTTCCCGGCCCTTTTCCGGCTCTCGGGTGGGCGGGTGATCCTCGGCCGGGGTTTTCTGCGCCGGTTGACCGGTTTTTTCTTTCTGAACACGATCATAGGCTTCCTGGATGCATTGGGTTGTCTGTTCCTGGATCTGGCTGAATGTGTCCGGGTTCAATATGTTCTGGTCAATAAGCTGCTGTGCATAGAGCCGGGACGGGGTGGGGCGGTTTTTGATCCGTTCATACATCAGCGGCTGGGTGAAATAGGGCTCGTCTCCCTCGTTGTGTCCGTATCTGCGGTAGCAGACCACGTCAATGACCACATCCTTGCCAAAGGCCATCCGGTAATCACAGGCCAGCTTTGCAATATGCACGGCCGCCTCGGGATTTTCCCCGTGAATGTGGAATATGGGAACCATAAGGCTTTTGGCAACGTCGGTGGCATAGCGGGTGGAGCGCAGATCATCGGGCAGGGCCGTGTATCCGATTTGGTTGTTGACGATGATATGCACGGTGCCGCCGGTATGATAGCCCTCGAGCTGGGACATGTTCAGTGTTTCGGCCACGATGCCCTGGCCTGAAAAGGCCGCATCGCCGTGCAGCAGCAGGGGCATGACAAAAGCGGTGTTTTGGGTGCCCGCTGCATCCAGCTGGGCCCGTGCCATTCCCTCGACCACCGGATTGACCGATTCCAGATGGCTGGGATTGTCGGCCATGAGGATATCGACTTGCCTGCTGCCCGATGTGGTGATCTTGCCGTGAAAGCCCTTGTGATATTTCACATCCCCGGCGCCCACTTCGGCCTCCGGGTTGTGGTGGCTTTCAAATTCACCAATGACATCGGCATAAGGTCTGTTTAAGACATTGGCCTGAACGTTTAACCTTCCCCTGTGGGTCATGCCCAGAACAATTTGTCCGCAGCCGTGTTTCGCCGCGGCATGATCCAGAAGGGAATCGAGCATGGGGACAATCACGTCTGCGCCTTCAACGCTGAAGCGTTTCTGGCCCAGGTATTTTTTGTGGATAAACTGCTCAAGGCCGGAAGCTTCGGTGAGTTTCCGAAGAATTTGGATTTTTTCGTCATCTGAAAACCCGGGCGTGTTTTGTGTGGATTCCATCTGCTCCCGCAGCCATTTTCTTTCTTCCGGATCCTGGATGTGCATGTATTCCACGCCAACAGACCGGCAGTAGGTTTGGCGCAGGTGGCGCACAAGCTCGCCAAGGGTCATCTGTTTGCCGAGATTTTCCGGCCGGCCCGGCACGTAGAAGCGCCGCTGCATGTCGTTTTCATCAAGGCCAAAGGCCTTGGGATTTAGCAGGGGGTGATCGGTGGGGCAGGCCTCAAGGGGATCCAGGCATGACAATAGATGGCCGATATCCCGGTAGCGGTAGACAAGGGCTTCGACTCTGGACTGCTTTCGTACACTTTGCTCATCGCAGGGCTCGCATGTTTCTTCGGATGCAGCCGGCTTTTGGGTCAGGCCGAGTTCAAAGCCCTGGAAAAAAAACTGCCAGTCCGCATCCACCGAATCCGGATTCTGCTTCCAGCGGCTGTATTGGTTCTCAATGTATTGGCCGCTCCATGGGCCTTTATAAGTCATTGTGTGCTGCGTCTCCTGATTTGGTGGGTTTTTATCTATGGCCGCTTCTGCCCGAAGGCAGCAGGCCTTGCTTTTGTCTTGCCGGATTTGGGTGCCCGGATGATTCCCAGCGCTTCTGCCTGGGCGGCTGCCCGGTAGGAGCTTCGCACCAGGGGCCCGGATTCCGCCAGGGCAAAACCTGTCTCCATTGCAAATTGTTTCAGTTGTGCAAAAACTTCAGGGGGAAAATATTTGACTACGTCCATGTTTTCCGGTCCGGGTTTGAGATACTGGCCCAGGGTCAGCACCTGAGCGCCGGCTGACTGGATATCTTTGATGGTTTGGCGGATTTCATCCATGGTTTCGCCCAGCCCGAGCATAAATCCCGATTTTGTGATGCAGGCGGGGTTAATCTGCTTGACCGTGCAAAGCAGGGACAGGGATTGGCGGTAATCGGCCATGGGCCGCACTGCCGGATAGAGCCGGGCCACGGTTTCCACGTTGTGGCCCACAATGTCGGGGCCGGCTGCAAGCACGGTTTCAAGGGCCCTGTGGCTTGCCTCAAAATCCGGGATCAGCACTTCGATGCCCGTATCCGGGCAGTTTTTCCGGATTTCTTTGATGGTGGCGGCAAAATGGCTGGCCCCCCCGTCGGAAAGATCATCCCGGGTAACAGATGTCACCACCGCGTGATTCAGCCCCATGGCGGCCACGGCTCGTGCCACCCGCCGAGGTTCGTCCGTGTCCAATGGCTGCGGCCGGCGACCCACGCCACAGAACCGGCAATTGCGGGTACAGCCGCTGCCCATGATCATGAATGTGGCATGCCCGGAATGCCAGCATTCCGCGATATTGGGGCAAAGGGCGGATTCGCAGACCGTGTGAAGGCCGCAGGCCGCCTTCAGGCGGCGCACGGATTGATAATTTTCGCCCCCGGGTGCGGCCACCCGGATCCACGGCGGTTTTGCCGGGCGGCTATCGGTCTTGTTTTTTCGTGTTGCCATGAAATATCCGCAAAAAAACCTTTTGTATCACTTGATAAATTTGTTCCATATCCACAGGCTGGTTTAACTCCGCGGCCATGCTGGTCACGGCCTTTCCCGCAATCCCGCAGGCCACAATGGCTTCAAAATGCCAAAGATCCGTATTTGCGTTCAAAGCAAACCCGTGGCTGGAAATACCCGATGCATCGACCCGGATGCCAACTGCTGCAATTTTGCGATCTCTTGTCCACACCCCCCGGTAGCCGGCAATCCTGCCCGCGCAGATGTCAAATGCAGCCAGGGTCTCAATGACCACCTGCTCAAGGCAATGGACATATTCGGTGATATCCCGGAACCGGGCATGCACGTCCATGACCGGATAGCCCACCACCTGGCCAGGGCCGTGGAAGGTCACCAACCCGCCCCGGTCCGCCCGCCGGATGATTGCACCCCGGGCCTGGAGTTCTTCAACAGGTACCAGAAAATGATCTCTGCCCCCGCGCACCCCAAGGGTGTAGGTGGGCGGATGCTCAAGCAGCAGCAAGGTGTCGGGGATCTGGCCAAGGCTTCGTTTTTCAGCCAGTTCTTTTTGGAGAAAAAGCGCCTGGTCGTAATCCACCATTGCCATATGCCGGATGTCGATGGGCTGGCTGCCGGCCTGTGGATCCGGCGGCAATGCCCGGCAAATGTTGTTTTCCAAATTCTGTTCAGCATTGTTGGGGTTACAGGTTTTTCAGGGCCTCGATGGTATGGGATGGATCGGGCCGAACCGTGTAGTCGGCATTGACCTGCGCATACCGGATCTTTGCGTCTGTATCAATGATGTAGCGCGCAGATACGGGAAGATCCCAGGACCCGTCTGCATTGTTTTTGTCCACGTGAATGTTAAACTGCTGATATACCTTTTTCAGGTCATCGGGCACCGTGTAGACCAAGCCGAATGATTTTGCCGCCTGGTTTCCCGAATCCACCAGCAGTTCCATTGTCAGGTTTTTTTTCTCGGCAAACTGCCTGGAGGCCTCTTGGCTTTGCGGTGAGACCATGATTAAAGAAGCACCCAGGTTCTTGATTGTCTTGTGCTCGGTTTCAAGAGCGTCCAGCTCTATGTTGCAAAACGGTCACCATCCGCCGCGGTAAAATCCCAGCACCACGGGCCCTTGCTTGAGTTTTTCATAAAGGTTTACGGTTTTGCCCCTGTAATTTTCCAGTGAAAAATCCGGGGCTTTGTCTCCGATGGCTTTGGCCTTGTCTGCAATGCCGGATTTTTGAAGATCCTCGGTGGCTTTGTGCATGATGTCAATGGCCTGTTTCGGCGCTGCGGACTCAAGCTCCTGTCTCTGCGCGTCAAGCTTTTCCTGCAAACCCATTGTCTTTCTCCCTGGTTGAATTGGGTATGAAAAAAGTTTTCTGCTTCAATGGTAACCATGCTTCCGCAGGTTAACAAAAAACAATAAGACAGGCCGGATCTCCGGACAGCCGTCTTCTTACTCCTCGTTACCCGTTACCTGTCACCTGTCATCCGTCCCCTCCTGTATCTTGCGGGTTGACTTTATGACGGCCGGGTGCTAAAAATCCACGAATTAAACGTCTCCGTTTGGTTTTATGGTTTCCGGGTTTGCATCTGTTTTACATACCGTATTTGCAGAACAGCCCCCTAAAACCATTGAGCAGCCTCGCAGATTCAACCCTGTGCCTGGGTGGCGGAACAGGTAGACGCAAGGGACTTAAAATCCCTTGGGGCATAGTCCCCGTACGAGTTCGATTCTCGTCCCAGGCACCAGTCAAAGCAGAACATTTCAGGACAAAAGGGCCGAAAACATGAACGTATGTATTGTGGGAACCGGGTATGTGGGGTTGGTAACAGCCGCCTGTTTGGCTGAAACCGGAAATCATGCCTTTTGCGTGGATATCAACGACGGGGTTATCCAGCGGCTGAAAAAAGGCGATGTTCACATCTTCGAGCCCGGCCTGGAAGAGCTGGTCCAGCGCAACCTGGCAGAAGAGCGCCTGGTGTTTACCACCTCGCTCAAAGACGCCATGGCCCACGCCAACCTGATTTTTTCCTGCGTTGGCACCCCGTCCATGGAAGACGGCTCCTGTGATCTTTCCGCTGTATACCGGGTGGCCGAACAGGTGGGCGACAACATGGAAGATCACAAAATCGTGGTCAACAAGTCAACAGTGCCGGTGGGCACGGCCGACCGGGTTAGGGAAATCATTTCACAGCGGCTTGCCGCCCGGGGGGTTTCCCTTGATTTTGACGTGGTTTCCAATCCCGAGTTTTTAAAGGAAGG
Source organism: Desulfobacterales bacterium (assembly GCA_018224315.1). Lineage (GTDB taxonomy): Bacteria > Desulfobacterota > Desulfobacteria > Desulfobacterales > Desulfosalsimonadaceae > Desulfosalsimonas. The sequence continues at coordinate 8,124 of JAGTVF010000360.1, forward strand.
CGATGCGGTCAGCGACTTTATGAAGCCCGACCGGATCATTATCGGCACGGACAGTCCTGAAGTGGCGCAGTTGATGGAAAATCTGTATGAGCCCTATGCCAGAAGCCGGGACAAATTAATCCTTATGAGCCCGAAAAGCGCGGAGATGACCAAGTATGCGGCCAACTGCATGCTGGCCACCAAAATTTCGTTTATCAATGAAATCGCCAATATTTGCGAAAAGGTGGGGGCGGATGTGCGCGATGTGCGTGCAGGCATCGGCTCTGATCACCGCATCGGCTATCATTTCATCTATCCCGGGGTGGGCTACGGGGGGTCTTGTTTTCCAAAGGATGTCACGGCCCTGATTCATACAGCCGGGGACCTGGGCTATGTTCCCGAAGTGCTCAAAGCGGTGGACAATGTCAACAACCGTCAGAGACAGATGGTTGCGCGCAAGGTTCAAACCTTTTTTGAACCCGCCGGCGGGGTTTCCGGCCGGGTCCTGGCGGTGTGGGGCCTGTCGTTTAAGGCAAATACCGACGACATCCGCCATTCACCGGCAATCGATATTGTCAACGAACTGAGCCGTGCGGGTATGCAGATCCGGGCCTTTGACCCGGCGGCCGGCCAGAATGCAAAGCAAATGTTTGCCAACAGCGATAATGTCTCTGTGGGAGACAAGCAATATGAAATCCTTGACGGCGCCGACGCCCTGGCCGTGCTCACCGACTGGCACCAGTTCCGGAATCCGGATTTTTCCGGAATTGAAAAGCGTCTGAAAAATCCGGTGATCTTTGACGCCAGAAATCTCTACAACACCGATCTCATTGTCCGGCACAATTTTACCTGCATCCGCACCGGCCGGCCGGATATCATTGCCGGGCCCTCGCCCCGTTAAAACGCAAAAAGACGCTGTTCATGGGGGCATTGGAAGGTCCTCCCGGATGGCCGGATCAATCCTGAAAATTTTATAACGCATGCATTGACAAAGGAACGACATTTCAATGGAGCTCTCTGATCAGCAGAAAGCCGCTGTCAAACATATCGGTCCGGCACTGGTGGTGGCCGGGGCCGGGTCGGGCAAAACCCGCACCCTGACGGCCAAGGTGGCCCATTTGATCGATCTGAACTACCGCCCGGAGCGGATTTTGGCCATTACCTTTACCAACAAAGCCGCAGATGAAATGAAACGCCGGCTCACGGAACTCACCGGCCTTGGCATGGAGCGGTTTCCCTGGGTGCGCACCTATCACTCCGCCTGTTTCCGGATTCTGCGGGAGCACTGCCGGCTGCTGGGATATGAGCCCCCGCTGCAGATCTATTCCGATTATCAGCA